>LKNH01000186.1 GCA_001564135.1 Halobacteriaceae archaeon Tc-Br11_E2g27
CCTCTGGTTCGCTGCGGTGAACCCTCCTCGTAAAAACCTGGGGCAAAACTGCTCGACACTCGCCTTGCTCGTGTCGAGTGAACCGCGCTCGCGGCGCGGATGCCTGCGTTCAATGTCTCTGCGAACACACTTCTATCGACCGAATATGCGGCATACAAAAACTACAGTCTCACACTCAGAAAAGAGAACTCGTTTCGGAGTTACTCGAAGGTGCCTTCGAGGTCGTAGCTCTGCAATTCGTCGTCGTCATCCCAGATGAGACGAACCTCGGTGACGTCAGTCACGTTCAGGCCATCAAAGTCGCCATCCCCAAGTGTAACGCTTGAGCCAGCACCTAATCCATCATCGCCCGACGCATCATGCCAATCTGTAGAGTTATCTTCGGCGCTATCTTCACCCTCAATGTCTATCTCGAGAAGTTCGGCATCGGCATCCGAGTCCCCGCTCGTAATCGAGATTTCGAACTCGTTTTCGGTGGTGTCCTCATCAGTCTCGAAAGTAATCGTTGGAGCCGGGTCGTCCGTGTCGCCGAGGCCAAGCACAAAGGATGCGATGACAGCCGCAAGAATGACCGTAATTGCAACCATCAGGATGACCCCAATAACTGGACTCACTGCGCGCTCCCCTTGTCTATCTGCACCAGACAATGTTAGCTTATCTAACATACAGGAAAATATTCTGGACCACATCTGATAAAAAGCCACGTTTGTTCATCTCCACCTGAGATAAGCGTGGTGCCCTGGCCAGTCTTTTCCGTCGCAGAAACTACCGAACAGTCATAACGTACATCCTGAAAATTAGCGAGTTAAAGTTCATCGCGTAAGAAAAAGTAACATATTATCAGCTCTTCGCACGGGTGTGTTCACAACAGTTCGTGGGGAAGTTTCGGCACTCTTCAAACGACAACTGGATACCGTTTGGCGACAACTCTCGATACTATTTTAACTGCGCCACCGATATAACGCCACAGCAACAGACCGGCAATAGCCGGTGAGCATTACTCATGAAAGGATTAGATAACTTACAACAAGAAGAACAGAACACCAGCCGTGGTGTCTCGCCGGTTATTGGCGTGATTCTCATGGTCGCCATTACCGTCATCCTCGCAGCCGTGATTGCGACATTCGTCCTCGGACTCGGTGAACAGGTAAGCGACACGTCACCAACGGCGAGCTGGAGTAGCAGCGATGCTGGAGAGGAAGTTGACGAAGATGAAAACATAGTAGAGTTCCGCCACACTGGCGGCAGTTCAATCGATGCGGATAACCTCAGAATCTCGGTAGATGATTCGACAGGGTTCTTCGATAATGAGGGTAACTTTTCACTTAACACGACCGCAGATACGATTAGTGCTGGAGAAACCGTTTCCCTCAAATTGGGAGATGATCACGATAATGAATCAGTTGTCCTAGAAGGAGACACCGCCGACCTCATCTGGGAATCCGATGGCACCAGCTCAACTCTCAACACACACACGTTCAGTGCGGATATGAACACAACCGACAACGAATAGAAAACACCGTTATCTTTCCGCCTTAACTGCTGACAGGGTCAAAATCTGATAATACACTGTTAGACAGTACGTCCAATTGTAAGCTACACAGGAAACTGCTATTACTCACTCCACACCCTTCATCGAACTCTGTCCAGGTGGGAGGAACTTCTGAATTAAATCGGGACTAGCAATCTTGCGGACGAACGACTCATCTGCAAACCGACTCCGAAACTCACGATACACCCGCTTTGCGATATCGTTCTGTGCGTATTTGCCGGGTTCAACCTCGATAACAGACTCGGCTTGGTCGGCAATGGCCTCTGGCGGCCCGCCAACGACGCGCGTCTCGGGTTCACAGGTGACGCCGACGGCCACACCCACCGGAACATCTCTAAAGTAGGTTCGGTCACCACGGATAGCAAACCCTCCCTTTTCCAGAAACTCACCGCTCTCAGGCGTTTTCGAAACCTGCGTATGGTCAACCATATAGGCATCGCCGGAGAACTTTGCATCCTTCCAGACCGACGAATACGAGACAGCAAACTGTGCCGCCTCCTCTTTCGAACTGTCTGGGATGGTGAGCTCCTCGTCGTAGGACTCGCTCGGGTCAGTAGCTTTCAGGACCGTCACTGGACCGCCGTGAGCCTGCGCGTGGAAAAACAGGTCGCCACGGTCCAGATACTTTTTCACAATCTCCTCGTTCTGGTCGGCGTTGCGGCCACCGATGACGAGAAAGCCATCGCTGGTGTGGAACCAGCGAAAGCGGTCATACCAGTTATCTGATTGCCGGACTGGGACAGATGACCGTGAGAGCCAATCAATGTCGCGTTGCTCCGTGTCCTCCTGGGAGTCGTCTTCGCCATCATCTGCTTCCCACTCGTCACGACGAGCTTTAATCTCAGCAAGCTCCTCGCGAGTGTTTTCGATTGCCGCCTGCGCACCGGCTTTCTTCTCTTGAATCCGCTTTGCTTCCTGATAGAGCCTGTCGGCGTTCTTTTCGACGCCATCCTCGACAAACAACGTCGCTGCTTTGTCGTCGACGGTAACCGTCACAGTTCCTTCGCTCCCGTCGACACCCTCAACAGCCTGTGCAGCCTCGATACCCTGCTCTTTCCCTTGCTCAAAGCGCTCTTGTATTTCCTCCCACGGCGTTCCCTCGTTACGGGCCGTTCTCACCGTCCGTAAGATGTCATCCACGAGGTCGTAGTTGGCATAGAGCGATTCGGCCTTTTCACGTTCGGCCTCGGATTGCTCATCAAAGTTAGAGATAGCACCCTGCTGTTGGTCGATGATACGCTGTTTTTTCTCGATTTCCGCCTCAAAATCCGGCCGTTGCGGAGCGGATGGCTCATCATCGTCGCTATCCAAATTCGTCGCGTAGATATCTAGCGCCTCGGTGAACTGGTCGAAATGCTCCTCATCAAGGTCGGCATGTTCTTGCATCGGCAACGGCGTGACATCGATAGGACGGCCATCGTCGGTATAAAGCCGCGGGTCGAAATCCCCGGCAGCAACCTGTTCGCGGAGCGTTTCGACTTCATTATAGACCGCATCTACCATCTCGTCGGTCACCTCCTCGATATCGATGACCTTCTCGACCCCGGCACGGGTACAGAGCTCTTCCGCCCAGATACCACCAAAATTGAGTCGGGTGGCGAGCGTCCGCACGAGGTCTGTATCCGAATCGTCAATCCGCGCTTTGAATCGTTCCTTATCGACGGCCAGTGGGTTAAATCGTGCTTCGGGATACTCGTACGGAGAGCCCGGAACGACGGTTCTGGATTTCAGTCGGACAGTACTGAGACAGTCGACGACCTCCCCGACGTTATCCAGCACGGCGAGGTTTCCATCACCGAACAGTTCTGCGACGATGGTCGTCGATTCACCGCTTCGTTTGAACTCCAGACTGAGAATGCGGTCAAACTCAAACTGCTCGACAGATTCGAGATGGGCACCCTCAAGCCGGTTTCGCAGCATCATCGCAAAGTTTGGCGGGCGCTCGGGCGCCTGTGGAACGCGCTCTGGCGTCGCCACGCGGACGTGTTTAAACTCGCCAGTATCGACAAGGAGTTCGATACGCCCAAGGTCGTATTCCCGCATTTTGAATCGAACAAGTCCATCATCGTAGAGATATACCTTCTCAACTCGCGCGCCCTCGTAGGTCGTAAGTTCGCGTTCGAGGGCAGCGAGGTCGACGCTCGTCAACTCTCGCTTTGGGTCCATACCCACTGTTCACACAGCGGCGGCAAAGAGGTGTCGCACCAGCATTTGCCCGTTGGAAGGTCACGTTGTAAATTACCTGACTAGTCTCACGATAGAATTATTATATAACAGCACAAACGGGTAAACATAATGTACGATTTGACTGGCTTCCAACGTGATATTCTGTATGTCACGGCCGGCCTGGATGAACCGCATGGCCTCGCTATCAAGGAAGAACTTGAGAATTACTACGAAAAGGAGATTCAACACGGCCGCTTGTATCCGAATTTAGATACACTTGTCAACAAAGGACTTATCAAGAAAGGAGAAATTGACAAGCGGACAAACTCCTATACAGTGACCCAGCGCGGCCGCCGCGAGATTGAATCCCGCACCGACTGGGAGGCACAGTATCTCGACGAGGCTGACGTCTCAGTATAAAACGGCGTCACAACAGACCACAGTCCAGTGGAATAGGCTAATTCTTGCCCTCCCTCTCTGGGTGAACTTAGAACACCACAGCATCACGGCGTGTGGGACATACCCACAGAGTACTATGTCCGCCCAGAGACGGCATGCCACACGACTCATCGCTACAAGAGGCAATCCTTGCAGTTGTGACATCGAAGGGACCACTGACTAGCCCAGAAATTGCTGCGGAGCTTGAAGAGCACCCACTGACGATACAGCGCTATTGTCGACAGCTACAGCAGGACGAGCAGTTGACGCAGGCCGTTGGTCGAGGGTACGTTCGGGTCGACAGCGACAATTGCTTCAAACAGGTTGCTTCCGATTGACCGTAGCTCGAACATCCATGACCACAGAAACAGATAACTGGTCTAGGCTCTCGATTCCATTCTGGCAATCCACGCTGCTGGTTCATCAAGTTCCGCATCGGTTGGCAACGTTTCGGGGCTATCCCAGACCTGTCCTGCAAAAGTGATATCTCGGTCAGTGACAACTTGGTCGAAAAACGACTTTCCTCGCTCGTACTGTCGGCGTTTGACACTCAATCCAAGCAGTCGTCGCATCAACTGTTCGAGCGGACCGCGACCCTGTCGGCGTTGTTCGAGTTTATGTCGCAGGTCGGCATATTTATCATCGAACGCCCGGTCCATTACCAGTTCCGCATACCCCTCGACAGCGGTCATCGTCGTATCAAGTTCACCGAGCGATTCACGGTCGACCGTTCCATGAGAGAGCTTCTGAACAGCCTCCTCCACAGATGACTCCAGATGCGAAGAAAGCCACGGCGCAGCGCCAAACTCCGCAGCATGCGTTACCTCGTGGAACGCAATCCACCGTCGGAACCTGTCGTACGGCACATCAAGTGTTGTTGCGACCTTCTGGATGTTCGGCCGGACAAAGTACAGAGCGTGGTCGGGATTATCCGCGAGCAACAACGGGTCATACTGTCCGAGGACGTGCTCGCCAAGGAACGACAGCGAGATAGCCATCGACCCGGTGTTTGCAATCCGTGCGATACTGGGCACGACTTTTGCCTGCTGTTCAAGCGGTGCCATCACCCGCTGGAAGGTTTCGACGTTCGCATCTATCCAGTGGTGTCTGTTCTGGATTTCAACTCGGTCGGGGAGGTCAAACTGGAGTGTCGTCACCTGGCGAACGCGGTCGCGCGCGTCGGTAACATCGGTTGCATAACCCTGTTGTTCGTCCGCATCCATCTGGACTGAACCCGGCGAAGTCGAGGCCTTGGCGGCATCTGTGACGGCAGACCAGTCGACGGCACCCTCACCGGATGCACCGGTGACTGCCC
>LKNH01000187.1 GCA_001564135.1 Halobacteriaceae archaeon Tc-Br11_E2g27
AAGGTGGTCCCCCAAATGATACAGAGGGTGAGAAACAGACCTCCGTTCCGATATCGGTTCACGAACCGGGTATTATCCGCATCCAGTCTTGAAGATACCGAACTCACTGTCTCTTGAGAGACCACCACTCCGCGTTGACCGCTCTTCGGGCTGCGCCACATTCGCGCGGTGTATTCAGTACGGTTCCACCAGAATCCATACTAGTTGGCAGGAGTGGTGGTATTAGGGTCACAGACAGACTGAGAAGTTGATCGCCAGTGACTGCATGAAATCAACGGTGATCGAGTGCTGCATACAATCTCTGCCTCTTGTACTGTTTTCTCTACGACACACCAATCTTGACCTCCTCCACACGACTGAAGTCGTGGGCTTTCGCCTTGAAATACTGTAAGCGGTGGCCAAGCAGGTTCCTTTCTGTGATTTTCCGGAATACCGGCTGGTTTCTGTGGTATATTCGAGAGTTCTGGTGTAACCTTCCGAATGACAACTTACACTCTCAATAATACTTTAATAGAAATATTCAACTCTTTCCCGTAGATATTGGATGTTCATTCACAAGGTATATATGTGGAAGGGCAGTTTGTCTATTTGCAATGGTAAACGGTACAGTGGATTTCTTCCACGACACAGGCGGTTACGGTTTTATTGAGTCAGACGACGCAGACGACGACGTTTTCTTCCACATGGAAGATGTCGGCGGCGAGGACTTGACAGAAGGTACAGAACTTGAATTCGAAATTGAGCAGGCCCCAAAAGGTCCACGCGCGACAAACGTCGTTCGTCAGTAACTCGGTTTTCGAGCGCCTAACGGCGATTATCAACTTTTCACTTATTCACTGACTGAGCAGCGGCTTTACCGAAGAATTCGGTAGTCCGTGTGAGTTGTGAGTCTGTGTATCACAACTTTTGAGAGTATACTGGTAACTCATCAGAGGGACTCTCTCTTTGGAGAGCAATCGCTCGGTTCACTCTCGGCGTGAAACTCTCGTGTGTAAAATACCGGAGTTATTCGATGTGGCCTTCGGCACGCAGCTGGTCGGCAGCCTGGCTGTCGTATCGCCATTCCACGTTCGCTTTCTCATCTTGCCAGTCCCACGGCTCGACGAGGACGACGTCGCCCTCTTCAATCCAGACGCGGTATTTCATCCGACCGGGAATCCGGCCGAGTCGGGTCTCTCCGTCCTGGCACCGGACCCGGACGTGGTTCCCGCCATCGTGGCGGGTGACTACAGCAAAGAGTTGGTCGTCGTTTGGCATCCGGAGATTCCGGCGCCCTGATTCCTCACTCATAGTATTCTTACGAACCCCACACGGTAAAGGTGTTCGTGATTCATGACAGCGCGCCACGCACGCGAAACGCTCTTTGATTCGCGCAATCGAGTGATGAATGGCCGATGACGATGAACTGCGGTTCCGAGGGCGACGGGGCCGGACGGAAGGTAACTTCCGTTCCTCGCGCCCTGTGATGAACCCTATGAGTGCCGAGGCCACCGATTTACTGGTACTACAAACGAACTGCAGCGGCTATTTCATATCTGCCAGATGAACCCGGAGGCGAAACATATTTATTCTCCACGGCCGAAAATGTAAGCGCAGAAGTATTAAAATACGAATGACAAATATTATTTCGTAGCAACAGCTATCCCCAGTTCGCATGGCAGCATACGAACAGACACTGGACTGGACAACGTACTGGGAAGAGGCAGGTGAGACAGATCGGGACGATGCAGACGCTAGCGGGGAATACATAGTCAGTCCACTTCTCGAACTCTTCGAGCAACGTGGAGTCCCCTCTTCGTACGCCGATGTTGGTTGTGGACCTGGTTCAGCAGTGTTTGCTGTGGCAGACAGGTACCCGGAGACAACGGTTGTGGGCTATGACGCTGCCGAACCGGTTCTCGATACGAACAGAATGCGGGTTACACAAGAGGACTACGACAACGTCGCGTTCGAGCAGGCAGTGTTGCCATCCTTCGCACCCGAACGTCAGTTCGAGGTTGTGTCGTCATTTTATACACTCTGTTATGTTCCCGAAATCGAACAGGCACTACAGGCGCTGTACGACGCTGTCGAACCGGGAGGATATCTCGTGTTAACCTATCACAACCAGTACGCCCAATCCATGTTCACCAACATCGCCAAACAACCTCACGAGTATTTAGACAAAGACAGTGCATGGAATCCAGATCACTTCGCCGAACGCTTCGCTGGCGTTATCGAGGGGAATAGTATCTTGTCCTATCGAAAAATCCACGATATTCTTGGAGTCTGGCCACAGAGTCTCTGGTCAGTGGTCGAAACTGAGCGCTATCGCGCCTGGCGACAGAATCCGCTTGTCTTCGTTCCGAAGCCCTGAGGAGATGTCCTGGACTTGAGATATTCCCTCAAAATCCCACTGTGATCTGGGACGCTCATTTGAAGAGGTCAGTATACAATCCAGGTTCGATTGCCGAGGCCATCGATTTACTGCAACCGCACGTTTATATCCGATAGCGACCAATTTGGCGGTATGAGTATCGTTGAGGATTCGCAGCACAGTGACGGTGCCCCAACGATAGAGGGGACCGGAATCCGGGTCAGGGATATCGCAACCGCCTACGAACACAGTGGGTACGACCCCGACGAGATTACCCAGTTGTATCCCGATCTCTCACTTGGTAACGTTCATCGTGCGCTAGCCTACTATTATGACCATATTGGTGAGTTTCGTTCTGCAGAGCCCGCACAGGCATGAGACTGCTGTACTGTGACGAGAGTATTGTCGCAGATGGGCTCCGTCGCCGTGGCTGGACCGTACACACAGCTCGTGACGAAGATCGACTCGGAGATCCTGATACAGAATAATTGGCGTATGCGCTGGACAATGGCTGGATTCTGGTGACATTCGACGACTTTCTCTCGTTCAGTAGGACGTTCGCTAGCGAGAGTTTGCCTCCTGACCGCTTGGCACTGCACCTCAGGGCCAGTTGCCCGGCACAAACAGCACCGTCTCCGAGAGGTCGTTGGTGTAGGTATCGATCCGCCGGACCGCCGTCGCTATCTCACCCGCTGGCGCGGCGGTATCGCAGGCCAGAATCCCGGGATGGAGTTCGGTATTCAGTTCGGGATCAGCACCGCGGAAATCGGTATCCTCGCTCAGAATAACCCGGTCGGTTTCGCGGGCATGGGCAAGCAGTGTTGCATCGCCGGAGCCAAGCGCAACGTCCTCACCAACGACCGCAACATCGTGGCCTTCACCCCGCAGAGCGGAGACAAAAGCAGGTGGGACGTGTTCGTCGGCCAGCAGTCTCATGCCTCGGGTTCCGAGCGCGTTTCGGCATCGAGATCCTCCGGGCCGCGAACGACAGAGAGGTCGTCGGGGATCGACTGGCGTTGTGCCTGCACCTGTCGCATTTCCTCGGGGTTGTCGTAGTAGTAGGTAAGCGCACGGTGGACGTCGGCGATGTCGAGGCCGTAATCGGCAGCGACCTGCTCTGGCGGCTCCCCAGCGTCGATGACCCGCTTTGCGATGTGGTGGACACCGATGCGCCTCCCGTCGATTCGCGGCGCACCCCCGAGGACATCAGCAGTCGAGACAATTTTGCTCATTGACTGGGTGTATGGCGTAATCGTGTAAAAGGATGGTGCCAGGGGCGTTCGCTCTGGAGTATCTGTTCCGAGCTATTGTGAGACGACCGATATGTGGCAATACACCGACCAAGAACAAGACGAAGAAGGATGCTTCACGGTACATGTACATCCTCCAGGTTCGAGTGCCGAGGCCACCGATTTACTGGTACCGCTATTCAGTCACAGGATATCATTCGACTCGGGGAAACAGACTCGTGGTCGGTCCCACCCGCCGGCTCACTAACCCTTATTAGCCACTGCCACGACGAGTTGCCCATGTCTACGGCGCTCCCTGAGCACGAGTACAACACCCGCCTCGAAACCGTCAGGAACCGACTCGCCGAGCACGACTCCGACGCAGATGCCGCAGTCTGGTTCGGCGCCACGAGCATTGAATACCTTACCGGGTTCGACCACATCCAGACCGAGCGGCCGGTCGCGCTGGCGGTAACCGACAAGCGGACGGAGCTGACCGTCCCCCGGCTGGAGGTCGAGCGCGTCGAGGACAACCCCAAAATCGACGCTGTCCACCACTACTTCGATTACCCCGGTGGCGAGCCAATTGAGACGGTCGCCGAGATGCTTTCGGAGCTGGGCGTCGAGTCGGTCCTCGCGGACGCTGATGGTGCTCCCGGTGTCATGGGATACCAGGGTCCGGCCCTGTCGGCGTTCGTCGAGGTCGACACTCAGTTATGGGTTGAGCGGATGCGGTGGGCGAAAACCGACGCCGAGCTAGACCTGATTCGCGAGTCCGCACGGTGGGCGAACCTCGGCCATCGGTATCTCGCCGACTACACCGAGGTGGGCGAACACCCCGCGACGGTGAGCCAGCGTGCCTCGCTTGAGGCATCCCGAGTGATGCTCGATACGCTCGGCGACCGGTACATCGCTCGAACCCGCGGGGACGGCCCGGTCCACGCTGGCTACATCTCTGGCCCACAGACAGCGCTTCCCCACGGTCATACCGCAAACCGCCGGCTCGAGTCAGGCGACGTCCTCATCACCGGCGCCACCGCGAACGTCGATGGCTACTACTCCGAACTCGAACGGACGATGTTTGTTGGCGAGCCAACCGACGAACAGATTCACTACTTCGAACTCATGCTCGAAGCCCAGACGATCGCAATCGAGGCACTCGGGCCAGGCGTGGAGCTTTCCGATGTCGACGACGCGGTATGGTCTTACTTTGAGGAGCAAGGGGTCACGGAGCTTGCCCAGCACCACGTCGGCCATAACATCGGGATGGGAGGCCATGAGCCACCCTACATCGACCGTGGCTGGGGAGAACACGTGGCGAGTGAGCACACCGACTATGGCGACGGTGATGCTGTCATGGAACCCGGTCACGTCTACACTATCGAGCCGGGGATCTACACCGACAATGCTGGCTATCGCCACTCCGACACCATCGCGATCACCGACGACGGGATTGAGTGGCTCACCTACTTCCCGCGGGACCTCGAGTCGAACGTCATTCGGATTGACTGATCGGCGGTTACTGGCCCCACCAGGATCGGGACGACTCGGTAGAATCACCTCAGATATTAGTTTGAGGCTCTTTCTATCTTTTTGCCGTTTTCCTATTCGCCGTTATTCTCTGTCTCGTTACCGTTTACCTCCTCATCACCATTCTCTTCGCCGTTCTCCTCGTCACCGTTCTCCTCCTCTCCGTTTTCTTCTTCGCCATTCTCCTCCTCTCCGTTTTCTTCTTCGCCATTCTCCTCCTCTCCGTTCTCCTCCTCACCATTCTCCTCTTCTTCGGGTTCCTCTTCTTCGGGTTCCTCCTCGTCATCCTCTAGCGCTTCGACGGTCAATATCCCCGTTGCGGAGTCGTCATCGGTGGAGACAATG
>LKNH01000188.1 GCA_001564135.1 Halobacteriaceae archaeon Tc-Br11_E2g27
AATAGAGAAGCATATGTCTGCCGGGAGTGAGTCGGGATTGGTCAGCGCAATCACTGTTGACCTGAAGATAATGCACGAGACCTGGATGGAGGTGTTTTTCCCCAGACAGCGGGGTGCAGAAGACACCGTCCTCGGAAAGTGGGAACCGTCTACGTCACGGGAAACGGTGACGTACAATCTCTGGGCAGCGCTCGGTATCCCCGTCATTGCGCTGCTCTATCCGCTCGTGTTGCTTGGGTATTTTTTCAGGTATCAGGCACGGAAAATCAACGTCACCGCGGCACGCCTCGGCTTTTTTGGGGTCGTCATCGTCTTCACCCTCCTTTGGGGCGGTTTGGTTGCACTAATATATATTCAGTTTTCGGATGTCTTTACGACCGTTGAGATTATCGCAATCGCCGCAGCGAGCGGTGTTGCTGTCATGTCATCAGCCCTTTCGTTCATTTTCTGGCGGCTGGGCGGCCGTGGAACGACTGTTCTGTTGGCCTATCCGTTCGCCGTGACGGCAATTTTCCTTCCGCCAGTCGTCGCTGCGCTGTTTCATCCGGTGCTTGAGGATATTATCATTGCCCGAAGCGACGAGATGGCTCGCTGGATGTTCCAGAACAGCCCCGATGTGATACAGGACCAACTGGGCCAGATTGACCGACAGGAGGGACATCACGTCATCATCTGGTTCGCAATCTCGTTCCCAGTCGGCTGGCTTATCGGCTTTATCGTCTCGCTGGCGAACCTCATTCGACCGAGCGGAAAGTAGCAGTACCACTCTGCTCGAGAACTCTCACACATCCTGCCTTCTGAACGTTTTTGCTTGTCGAAGCCCCACAGAGAGATATGGTACCCAAACTGAACCTGCCGGTATCGTTCGGCATTGTGCTTGCAATTATCGCCGTGGGATTGTTCGGGATGATTCAGGCCGAAATGATGACGACCGATACGACGTTGACAATGGTCCTGCCGTCGATGGTTATTTTCGCAGCCATTGTCTTCGCGCTCGGCGTCTCCCACGGACAGTATCGCGCAGGGAATTAAATGGAACACTAGTGACAAACAACCTGTAACAAACGGTCAGGTAAAGGGAGAAGTCACTCGCTCAGCCACGTATCGACTGTTGCAGGAGAGATACCTGCCTCAGTTCCTTCAGAGCGAACAATAACATCCGCATGCCCAGAGAGGTCTTCACCCTCGCTTCCGAGGAGGATTGTCGCGCCAACGGACAACGGTGCGAGAACGCCCGCAACGAACGCCCCAGCGGAATCAAGGGGAACACCTAATCCGACTGTTGAGGAGTCATCGATATCGTACTCCTCGGTTAGTCGCTTACTGACAGTAAGCAGTTCCCGATGTGTATATGAATGGGCTTCGTCAACAAGCGCAACAGTATCCGGCTTGACCGGCTCCGGTGGCTCCATCGGGTTTTCACTCCAGAGTTCCGTCTCGAAATGAGTTACATCCGGCGTGTCCGGTGGCCCACCGTATGCTAACACCGAACAGGATGGCGTTACCTCGTAGCGGCCATACCATTGCCACGGCAATACGAGTGCCCGTAAATCAACCGGACTCTGTGGGGTCAACGTCGCGTTCGCACCGCGCATCGTCGCACCGAGCACCGTCAAAATCGGGTCGGCACTGTTCACGTAGGACCCCTCACCATCACCTTTCGGTCCGGCAGCCACGCCAACGGTCGCACCCGGGTGGACCCCATAATGTCCCAGGAGATTCCCTGCTTTCCAGGCGTTCGTCGAGAGTTCGCGGTAACTGTATGGGGTGGCTCGTTCGACCGCATCGATTGCCGCCCCATTGCGTTCCCGGCCAGCAGCAACGATATCTTTCAGGGTGTCCATATGTACCTCTCAGGCGGGGAGAATAGCAAAAGTTGTGATTAGAAGCTATCTCGGAGTCGGTCGAAAAAGCCCTGGTCGACCTCGACATCCTCGCCGCCAGCCTCCGCAAACGCTTCGAGGGCTTCGCGTTGTTCCTTGTTGAGCGATTCCGGCGTCACGATTTGGACCTGTACGTAGAGGTCGCCGTGACCGCGACGGCGGAGTCGTGGCATCCCCTTCCCGCTCAATCTGAACGTTTCACCGCTTTGCGTTCCCTTTGGCAGGTCGAACTCGACGGTCCCATCGAGCGTCTCGACCTCCATCGTATCGCCAAAGACCGCCTGTGGGAACGAGATTGGTTCGTGACGAATCAGGTCATCCCCGTCCCGCTCGAAATCAGGATGTTCCTCGATGCTAATATCGACGAGCAAATCGCCGTTACGAGCACCGCGCTCACCGGGTGCACCCTCGCCATCCATCCGGAGGGTCTGCCCATCTCGGATCCCTTCTGGAATCTCGACTGTCAACGTTGCCTGGTTACGGACTGCTCCCTCTCCACGACAGGTCGAACAGGTCTCCTCATATAGCGTCCCTTCTCCCTCACAACGCCGACAGGTTGCACGCTGTTGCATCCGACCGAATGCAGTCTGGCGGACTGTCGTCGTCTGTCCACGGCCGTTACACTCTGGACAGGTTTGTGAGTCCGTTCCCGGCGGGTGGCCTCGACCATCACAGTCCGTACATTGTTCGGGACGGGTGACAGTCAACTCTTTTTCAGCGCCGTTGTAAGCCGTTTCGAGGTCAATCGTCAGTTCCGTACGCAGGTCGCTCCCCCGCTGTGGCCGATTTCGGGAGCCACCACCCCCGCCGAAAAACTGGTCGAAGATATCCTGCATATCGCCGAACGGTCCACCCCCGCCGCCACCGAATGGGTCACCGCCGCGCTGGCCGCCAGCACCGCCACGCTTTTCGGCCTCGACAAATCGCTCGTGGCCGAGCTGGTCATACCGCTGGCGCATCTCTTCGTCTGTCAGGACCTCCTTTGCCTTCTGTGCTTTCTTGAACTTCTCTTCCGCATCCGGAGCATCGCTGACGTCCGGATGGTATTTCCGGACTGACTCGCGGTAGGCCTGCTCTATCTCGTCTTCCGTGGCATCCCGCGAGACGCCGAGTATCTCATAAAAGTCCTCGCTCATCAGTTATACGGGGATTGTTCGTTCAAATACTAAAGGTCAGCGACCCAGAGCGAGGGTCAAGAAATGTCATCCCATCCGGATTTCAATACGGAAGTTTAAATTGGATAATGGGATAATTTCCTTGTAACCGATGGGAGGTAAAAAATGGAGGGGAGTGACCCTCAGCTTCGTGGTATGTCTCGGAGTGGTGATGGTTGTTGGGATGGTTGGTTCCGTTGGGGCCACAAGCGAACAACCCAGTGGACAAAGTATCTTTGTCAGTTCACAGAATACCACTATTTCCCTGAACGCTGAAGCAGGACTTGACCGAACTGTCGGGCAGTACGAGACAGTCTATCTCGACGCAGGAGAGTCGACCGCCCGGTATGGCGAGATAACGAGTTACGACTGGGAGATTACACATCCGGATGGCTCGACAAGTACACCCGAATGTACAGCGTGTCAACAGCCGCGGTTCGTTCCTGAGAGTCCAGGCACCTACAGTGCGAGCGTAACAGTGACTGATACGGACGGGAATCAGGCATCGGACACGCTCTATGTGGAGGTGAGCCAGCGCGACCCACCGACAGCGGAAATCGGCGGTGTTTCCTCAGCTGAGCCTGGAACCACCGAAGAACTCGACGTTGTCGGAACACCAGGGACGAATTCGCTACTTTCGGTGGAGTGGTCAGAAAACGGCCGACATCAATCGAGTGTATTTTTGGATGATAACACTGCAACGAGCTATCAGGCAGAGCTACCGTTGCCCGGAATATACACCATCGGCGCAGCGATCGTTGATAACAGCGGCCTCTCGGCACAGGACGAACAGCAGGTCGAGGTCGGTGAGGAATACTCTCACTTCGCAGTGACCATTGATGAAACAACTGCGCCGGTCGAGCGTGGCGAGACGATGGCCGTCGAAACGACAGTCGAGAACCAGGGAAACTTGGCAGACACACAGCCAATTGTGCTCGAAACGCCTGACGGAACCGTCCACACGGAGACAAACAGTACGTTAGAACCCGGAGAGAAACAGCAGGTTACCCTGGACTGGAACTCGTGTGACCGCTTTCATCGAGAAGTCACCGCATTGAGTCAAGACGATGCTGATTCAACGCTTGTTGAAGTTCAGGGAGGGCAATGTGATGACGATACGCAATTCGAGATTGAACAGTTTGACGCGCCCTCTGAAGCAACAGAAGGAGATACCGTTGAAACAACGGCCGTCGTCACAAACGCCGGGGAAGACACAGCGGAGCAGGTCGTGACGCTAGAGGATATATACGGTCGGTACACGGCGGCAGGGACCAAGACCGTCGAGCTGCAACCAGGGGAGTCACGTGAACTGTCCCTTAACTGGGAGAGTAGGGTTGGCGAGGCAGGAAGTGGAGCGCTTACGATGCGCACCGAATCAGATGAACGTACGTCCTCATTTGAGCTACAGTCTATGGCGGAGTTCGACATCTCCTTTGATGAAACCGAGTTGCCTGAGGACCGAAGTGATGATGACCTGGTAGCGACGGTGGATGTGGCAAATGCGGGCAGTGCATCGGATACACAGCCGATTACGCTTGAAACTGATGGACTTCATATCGACGAAACCGACCTGACGCTCTCAGGGATGGAATCGGACAGTGTAACGCTTCGGTGGGACGGTGCGGCCCACGCCGGCGGAACACACGACCTGCTGGCATCAAGCGATGACGCCACGGCAACTGAAACGGTCGAAATACCGGAGCAAGAAGCTGAAGAAGAGAGCGGAAGTGGAGCTGATGGCAGTGGCGGCGGTGGTGGCTCAGGCCCATCGTATGAGCGCCATGCACAATTGAATGGGCTGAGTAGCACGGGCGGGACAATGGAACCAGGGGATTCAGCCGGAATCAGCCTTGACAGTGTGAATAGCGAAATTCAGGCATACGAACCCCGAGTTGGGTCCGTCCAGTACGACGGGTCATGGATTTGCGACCCGAGCAATAACCACTGCGATTGGTGGGATGAAGACAAGTGGCCGACACTCGATACGTACAGTGAAAGCGCCCATTCAACCAATGCTGATACACATTGGGATGGATATGACCCAGTCTTGATGACCCGAGATGGCGGGATTGAACCCGAGTTTGAGTTGGATGATGATTACCACCAATCATATGAGGGTGATTCCGGAACAATTGAAATCACATCACAGGCTGATTACGACAGCGCAAATGAGCAGAATTTCAACGGCAATTCGATAACCACCACTATTGATTGGGAAGTGCCAGAGGAAGACGATGATGACGACAGCGGTGGTACTATTGGTAGCCCTGGGGGTGGTAGTGGCGGTGACGATGACGACGAAGAAGATGACGACAGCGGTGGTGACGATGATGAAGACGATAGCGGCGATGACGGCGGAGATGACGATGAACAAGACCCCTGTGACATCAATCCCGATAACCCAGACTGCAATGGTGA
>LKNH01000189.1 GCA_001564135.1 Halobacteriaceae archaeon Tc-Br11_E2g27
AGCCACGACCAGTCGCCCGTCACGTCGCGGCCAGCCGCCTGTTCGTTGCGCTCAAACTGGGCAAACTGGTCGGTGACGGTGTGATGGTCGACGATTCTGACCCCGGCTTCCTCATAGGAGTGTAACACCGCCTGATTGAGGACGACAAGCGCCTGGTCTTTCCAGAGCGAGCGGTCATTCGTTGTGTCGAGCCCCAGTCGCTCGGCAATCTCGGGAAGCATATCGTAGCGGTCGGTATCAGCGAAGTTTCGCGCACCGATTTCGGTCCCGAGATACCAGCCGTTGAACGGTGCGGCCGTATACTGGATACCGCCAATTTCCAGCCGCATGTTGGAGACGATAGGGACGTCATACCACTGGAGGTCAAGGTCGGCAAACCACTCATACTCCGGATGGCTGAGGTGGACTGATTCGACAAGCGACTCCGGAACCTCGAACAGTTCGGGTTCGTTGTCCCGAACCTGGATAACGTGCGGGAGAATATCGAACGCTGTTCCCTCACCCTCCCAGCCACGTGACTGGCAGTATTCAGTGAGTTCGACTTCCGATGGGTCGCCAACGATTCCGTCGTCTCGCTCGTATCCGGCATATCGCAGCAGTTGGTAGTTCCAGAAGCGAACCTGTGTCTGCCCCTGTTTGCTCGGCTTGAAAATGGTGATTGTCGGGCGAATATCCCCATCGTTTCGTGCATGCTCGATGTGGCGACAGCAGGCCTCATGGATTTCCTCGGCGGTATCCGCGTTGCGTTCATCAATGACTTCAAGCGACTGCCAGAACAGCCGACCGATACACCGATTGCTGTTGCGCCATGCCATTCTGGCCCCGTGTTCAAGCTCCTCGTTCGTGTGGGTGTACTGTCCAGTATGGGCAATCTCGCGGTCGATATCAGCGATGCGTGATTCGATGGCCCACTCCCGGTCAAGTTCGGTATAACACCGCTCGATAAACGACCGCGCTTTCTTGCGGAGTCGTTCCGGGTCATACTCGGGAATCGGCTGGTGCATTGCCTTCGTATTGGTCGGAGCAAGCCTAAGGCTGACGAACAAATGTGAGATAAGAAATCACACACCATAATCCATCCGTGGCGAACCGTACGGGTTTTAAAGCCGGATAGCAAAGGGGCCGTAAGGTCGATATCTATGGAAATGCCACGACGGATGAATACGTACTGTCCGCACTGCAGAGAACACTACGAACACGAAGTTGAGAAGGTCCGGAGCGGTCGCTCGTCCGGGATGAAAAAGGTCAACGACCGCCAGCGAGAACGCCAATCCGGCATCGGAAACGACGGGAAGTTCTCCAAAGTGCCTGGTGGAGACAAGCCGACAAAAAAGACACAGCTCACCTACCGTTGCAGCGAGTGCGGGAACGCACACCAGCGCGAAGGATGGCGAGCAGGCCGACTGACATTCCAGGAGTAATCATGGCAGGAAATTTCTATCTCGTTGGCTGTCCCGATTGTGAAAACGAACAGGTCGTCTTCAGCAAGGCCGCCACCGAAGTGTCATGTGCGGTCTGTGGCCACACACTCGCCCACCCGACAGGTGGGAAAGCAACGCTTGAAGGCGACGTTCTCGAAACCGTCGAAGCACGATGAAATTCAGTGGCTGGCCCACACAAGGCGAACTGGTTGTCGGTCGCGTCGAGGAGATTGAGGACTTCGGTGTCTTCATCGACCTCCTTGAGTACCAGGACAAGCAAGGGCTCTGTCACATCAGCGAGGTCGCCTCCGGGTGGATTAAGAACGTCCGCGACCACGTCAGCCCGGACCAGCGCGTCGTTGCGAAGGTACTCGACGTCGACGAGAACGCCCAACAGATTGACCTCTCGCTGAAAGATGTCAATGACCACCAGCGAAAGGACAAGATTCAGGAGTGGAAAAACGAACAGAAGGCGGATAACTGGATGGAAATTGCCTTCGGCGAGGATATCAGCGACGAGGAATACGCCGAAACGGCAAACGCGTTGCTGGCGGAATATCCGTCACTGTACGATAGCTTTGAGGCAGCAGCCATCCACGGCACGGAAGCACTCGAAGAGACTGACCTGAGTGATGATGCTGTCGAGGCAATCGTCGAAACAGCACGGGAGAACGTCTCCGTTCCGTACGTGGCAGTAACGGGCTACGTTGACCTCGAATGTGCAGCGAGCGACGGTGTCGACGTTATCCGCGAAGCCTTGCAGGCAGCTGAAGGTAACGGCGAGATTCCCGAAGAGGTTGACCTCGACGTAACCTACGTCGGCGCGCCCGAGTACCGTATCAAGGTACAAGCCCCAGATTACAAGACGGCAGAGGGTCAACTCGAAGCCAGCGCAGACCGCGCGGCAACGGTCGTCCGCGAACACGGCGGTGATGCGGAGTTCCACCGCGAACGCCGCGTTGACGACGAATAGCGATCTGCGGCGATACTGTTTTCACCCCATGAAATCCACAATCCAGGTCTGTTTGAACTGGGAGAGCGAGCACGAACGACCAGTGTATACGCTCTCCGATAGCTGTCCAGATTGTGGTGGCCCCGCTGGCAACAGCGCCCCAGCTCCATTTTCCCCTGCCGACTCGTATGGCGAGTATCGACGCGCACTTAAGCGGCGCAACACCGAATAAGGGGTATGGACGATTTCGATATCGAGTACGTTGCGGAGCCAACGCTCGAAGAGCCAGTGCTAATCGAGGGATTACCGGGTGTCGGCCACGTCGGAAAACTGGTCGTCGAACAACTGGTCGAAGAACTCGACAGCCAGTTGGTCTGTGAACTTTTCTCGACGCATCTCCCGCCACAGGTCACCGTCGAGGATGGGATAACCTCGCTCGCCAGCATCGAACTGCACGCCATCGAAACCGAGGCTGGTGACCTGCTCGTCGTAACTGGCGACCACCAGGCACAGGATTCAGTCGGACATTACGGGCTGACGAACGCAATTCTCGATATTGCTGAGGAGTTCGGCGTCACCCAGATGTACGCACTGGGCGGCGTCCCGACCGGGGAACTCATCGAAGAGTACGACGTCATCGGCGCAACAACGACGGAAGAACAGCACGAACCACTGGAGGAAGCAGGCGTCGAGTTCCGCGGTGACGAACCGGCTGGTGGCATCGTCGGCGTCAGCGGCCTGTTACTCGGCCTTGGCAAGCGTCGGGACCTTTCCGCCGCCTGTCTCATGGGTGAGACGAGCGGGTATCTGGTCGATCCGAAAAGCGCGAAGGCCGTCCTCGAAATCCTGCAAGAGCTCATCGGCTTCGAGGTTGACTTCGGGTCGCTCGAAGACCGTGCAGACGAAATGGAGGATGTCGTCAGAAAGATTCAGGAGATGGAACAGAGCGCAGCACCAGCCCCAACTGACGAAGACCTGCGGTATATCGGGTAAAACGAGACCGCTAGTGCACCTGCTATAGCTAGCGAGTGGATTATTGCGCGAATAAAAAGCAAGCGCCTGAAATCGAGTTCAGGCGTGTTCCGTAACTATGCGTGTTCCAGTCGGTACGGCCAGTAATCGGCTTCGCGGAGCGCTTCGCCGACGACCGTGTGGAATTCGGGAAACGTTTCGAACTCCTCGTCATCGTCAATATAGTCGAAGATGTCGTCAACGCTGACGACGCGCTCGTGGTCAATACGCACCGGATGATTGCCATAGTCCTCGACGAACTCCCCTGCAGTAAACGGGAAATCCTCGTCTTCGTCGACTTTCTTGGCAAGCACCGCGTGGCCGTATTTGCGGCCGCCCTCGCTGCCCTCCTCGCCATCAGGGTCGTGTGGCCAGTCCATACTGTGAGTGTATGGGGAACCACGCAAAAGGATTTCTCCTTTGCGCTCGCCAACGAGACCCCTGTGTGATTAGTTCTACACCCCAGTTTCCGTCAGAGAAACAGGATATCAATCCTTTTACAGGCTGATTGAAAAGAGAGGGTACGATGTGGTTTGACCCAGCAGCCGTTGAGTCAATTGTCGACGCGTTGCCGCTGTGGGTGGCGTTTCTCGCGCTGGTGCTGTCGTATCTCGGAAGCATTTACGTCATCGTGCCGGTCACCGTTGCGGTCTATCTCAGAGGTAAAACGAAGTGGGCCGCCACCTGGCCAGCTATCATCATCGCAGCCTATGCACTCTTTGTCTTTCTCAAACCGCTCTCGGGAATCGAGCGTCCGGGCGTCGAGTCCCCACTTGCGGATGTGAACCTCCCGATTGTCATCGACCAGTTGCATCATCTCGCAATCGATTTCGATACCGAGAGTTTTCCGAGCGGTCACGCGATTGCCGCGACGGTTTTTTACGGGTTGCTTGTCGTCGATACCGATATCGGGAGCTGGTGGCTTCGAGCAAGCGGCGCTGCAATGATGTTGGTCGGAGTTTTCTTCTCACGGGTCGCACTTGGTGTCCATTACGTGGGTGATGTCGCTGGTGGCGCAGTGTTTGGCCTGGTCTTTTTCGGACTGATGCTCTGGCTCCGAGAAGAAGTAGCCAATCCAGCAGAGATGTTACTCGTCGTTCCAGTTGCACTCGCTGGTGGCGCGCTGCTAGCGGGTCGACCGCTCGATGCTGTTGGCCTGCTGGTTGCGACTGGTGGATTCTATCTCATCCATACGCGATTTGGCGACACTCTTCGCTCCCGATTCGGGGCAGTGTCACCCGGACCCAACGTCAGCGAACAGTAATAAACAGACAGAATGGTAACTATCAATGAGTTCACAGCAGACAGTACAGGACGGTGCATCGGTCGTCGCCGCGGAAGATGTGCGGCGAACGTATTATATGGGCGAGCCAGTCCACGCGCTGGATGGCGTCTCACTGACGCTCCCGAAAGGGTCCTATACGGCGGTGATGGGGCCCAGCGGCTCGGGGAAGAGCACGCTGATGAATCTACTTGGCTGTCTCGATACGCCTGATTCGGGAACTGTTGAGATAGCTGGCCAATCAGTGAGCGAACTCTCAGGTTCGGCCCGTGCTCGCCTGCGAGGAACGGAAATTGGCTTTATTTTTCAGACGTTCAACCTGATGCCACGGTTGACCGCCGCAGAGAATGTCACGCTGCCGATGGTGTTCAACGACGATATCGAGATGGGACGCCGCGAACGAGCCGAGCAGTTACTCACACGGGTTGGCCTCGGTGACCGAATCGACCACACGCCAAACGAGCTCTCAGGCGGGCAGCGCCAGCGTGTTGCAATTGCGCGCGCACTGGTTAACGAGCCGACGCTGGTACTGGCCGATGAGCCCACCGGTAACCTTGACACCGACACCGGTGACGAGATTCTCGAACTCTTCGACGAACTCAACGACCGCGGCCGAACGATTCTGATGGTCACACATGAACGGCGAGTTGCCGAACGAGCGGACCGTATCGTCCACCTCCTTGACGGAGCGCTTGAAGAGATTGAGCAGTTACCACCGGGCGGTGAGAGCGAATGAAACTAAGTGAAAGTTTCCGGATTAGCTGGCGGGCAATTACCGGCCACAAAC
>LKNH01000190.1 GCA_001564135.1 Halobacteriaceae archaeon Tc-Br11_E2g27
CCTCGCATACGACTACAACGTTCCTGCGATCGTCGTCTACGACCAGAAAACACAGGGCGAACTGCGAACCGTCCCACTGGAGTTTTTCGACCGCGAACCATCTCCGGAACTTGGCGCGGTGATGACCGAAGACGAGCTAGCAGAGGCCGCTCACGATGCTTCCGGGAAGTTCAAACGGTATCGGCACGACGTAGAAGACGGCTCGAACCCACGCTCGATTCCAGGACAGAAAGGTGGTCGACATCTTGTCACCGGAAACGAATCTCAGGAAGTCGGACATATCAGCGAGGACCCCGATAACCGAAAAGCACAGATGGACCGACGGCTTCAGAAACTCAAATCTGTTCGTGACCGTCTCGATTCCAGTGATGAGAGCAACCAGGCCTTCCACGGTCCGGACGAGGCGACCCTCGGTCTGATGACCTGGGGCAGCACACAGGATACCGTCTTCGAAGCAGCCGACCGGTTGAACGCCGACGGATATGACGTGAAAGCCCTCGGTGTGAGCGACCTGATGCCGTATCCCGAACAGGAGGTAACCGAGTTCCTCGAAAGCGTCGATGAGTGTCTCGTCGTCGAGATGAACGCAACCGGCCAGTTCCGCGGTCTGACCCAGAAGGAACTCGGTCGATTCGGCGACAAGCTGTCGAGTCTGCTCAAATACGACGGTGAACCGTTCGAACCCCGCGAAATTGTCGAGGGCTTCGAATCAACACTCGACGGAGCGGAACCACCGGCTGGAAATCTCGTCCTTGAGCCGGCAGCGGGTGATTAACCATGCACAGCAAACCACGAGGTGACCACTAATGTCAGCATTCACAGGAATTACGGAGGATAGCGAGTCAGATAAGGAAGCGTTCACACCCGGCGTCGAACCCCAGCCGACCTGGTGTCCAGGCTGTGGTGATTTCGCCGTCCTGAACGCACTCAAGGGCGCAATGGTCGAACTCGGCCGCTCGCCCGAGGAAGTGATGCTGGTGACAGGTATCGGCTGTTCCGGTAAGCTTTCGAGTTATTTCGAAAGTTACGGCTATCACTCGATTCACGGCCGCTCACTCCCGATTGCGCGAGCCGCAAAACTCGCCAACCCGGGCCTCGAAGTCGTCGCCGCCGGTGGTGACGGTGATGGCTACGGTATCGGTGGCAACCACTTCATGCACACCGCTCGTGAGAACCACGACATCACTTATATCGTGTTCAACAACGAGATTTTCGGACTGACAAAAGGGCAGACATCACCGACCAGTCCGAAGGGTCACAAATCGAAGACACAGCCATCTGGCAGCGCCAAAGACCCAGTCCGACCGCTCTCGCTGTCGCTTGCTTCGGGTGCATCCTACGTTGCACGAACCGCAGCGACGAACCCACGACAGGCCCAGGAGATTCTGGCTGAGGCTATCGAACACGATGGCTTTGCCCACGTCGATTTCCTCACCCAGTGTCCAACCTGGAACAAAGACGCCAAGGAGTATGTCCCATACACGGATGTCCAGCAGTCGGATGAATTTGACTTCGACGTGAGCGACCGTCGCGAAGCCAGCGACGCCATGTACGACGCCGAGTCGAGACTCTACGAAGGCGAAGTACTTACCGGCCGGTTCTTCGTGCAGGAACGACCATCCTACGACGCCGAAAAACGACAGACCGGCGAGATGCCCGAACAGGCAGTTGCCGAGCAGTACTTTGACGACAGTGTTGAGTGGCGACGTGCGGCTGACGGACTCCTCGAGAAACACACATAGGCCGCTTTGCTTTTTTGGCGATATAGGCGGATATTGCGGCTATAGAGCCCATAAATCAGTCATTGAGGGGCTCATAGTTGAACGCTTAAATGCCTCGCTCCCGTATCATTCTTTGTGACAGAGACGAACACTTCAGCGGACGTTTCGGAGACGAGCCAGTACGAGGTTGTCGTCGTCGGTGGTGGCCCCGGTGGGCTCTCAACGGCCCTGTATACCACTCGGTTGAACCACGACACGGCGCTCGTTGACCGTGGCGGCGGGCGGGCAGCGATGATGATGGACACACACAATGTCATCGGCGTGACAGAGGAGGTCTCCGGCGTCGAGTTTCTCAAAACGGCAAAGGAGCAGCTCGACCACTACGGAACCGACCTGTATCAGGATGTCGTGACCGAAGTCGAACCGCTGGAAGGCGACGAGCCACTGTTCGAACTCCAGACGAGTTCGGAGACCCTGCACGCAGAGCGCGTCGTTCTTGCGACCGGGTTCAACGACGAGCGACCCGAGCCACCACTTCCACGGACCGGCCGTGGTCTCCACTACTGTCTCCAGTGTGACGGCTACATGTTCCGTGACGAATCCGTCTACGTGATGGGACACAACGACACCGCTGCCTACGTTGCGATGATTATGCTCAACTTCACGGATGATGTCGACCTGCTTCTCCGTGGAGACGAACCAACCTGGAGCGACGAGACGGACGAGTTGATTCGTGCACATCCGGTCGATATCATCGAAGACGAAATCGAGCGCATGTTCAAAGATGAGGAGGAGCCCACCTGGCTCGGCGGCTTCGAGTTCGCTGACGGAACAAGTCGCGAGTACAAGGGTGGCTTTGCGATGTACGGCTCGGATTTCAACGCCGACCTTGTCGACCAACTGGGCTGTGAACGCACCGACGATGGAACGGTAGCCGTTGATGAGGATGGCCGGACGAGCGTCGATGGCATCTTTGCCGTCGGAGACCTTACCCCCGGCAACAACCAGATTCCTATCGCAATGGGTGAGGGAGCCAAAGCCGGTATCGCCATCAACAAGGAGCTGAGAACGTTCCCGAAATCGCTTGCTGAACTCAAAGGAGAGGGTGTCGAAGCGGTCGTCTCAGAGGACTGAAACAATTTCCGATTGGGTGAATAACGTGAGTAACGGCTATGCGGAAAGAAGCCGAATAGCCGGTATGGAACTTGTGTCGGTTGCCGCTCTTGCTGATAATCGTGTTATCGGAAAAAACGGTGAACTACCGTGGGAGAGCCTCCCTGAAGACAAAAAGCAGTACCGCGCTCGCGTTTCCGATTCGCCGGTGATTCTGGGTCGTAAAACATTCGAATCGATGCGAGAGAACGTACCGGGAAGGCAACAGATTGTGCTGAGTCGGACGGAACGGACGTTTCCGGTCGAGACGGCGACGCATGCACGGACTGTCAAGGATACCATTCGATTTCTCGAGACGACCGGCGAGGAAACCGCATACGTCCTCGGTGGGGAGAAAATCTACGAACTGTTCCAGCCACACCTCGACCGGATGGTGCTTACCCGCGTTCCGGGAGTGTATGAGGGAGATACCTACTATCCGGAGTGGGACGAGCGGGAGTGGGAACGAGTAAGCAAAACGCCATACGAGCAGTTTACGCTCGAAGAATGGGTTCGGGCAGGCGGATAAGCGCCCTCACTAATTTTGACATGTCCACAAGTTCTATACGACGGTAACGAGAGTAACGAGTATGGACGGCGAGATTCGCGTACTCCACGTCGATGACAACGAGGCGTTCCGCGATATTGCCACGGAGTTTCTTGAACGTGAATTCCCGCCGCTTACCGTTACTCATGCTGACACCGCAGACGCCGGACTCGCACAACTTGAAGCGGAGTCGTTTGATTGTGTCGTCTCCGACTATGACATGCCAGAACGGAACGGCATCGAGTTTCTCGAAACGGTCACCGACAGATTCGAGCAGATGCCGTTTATTCTGTTTACGGGACAGGGGAGCGAAGAAATTGCCAGCGAAGCAATATCTGCCGGTGTGACTGATTACGTCCAAAAAACGGGCTCACCGGAACAGTTCTCGATACTGGCAAACCGTATACGGAACGCAGTTGAGACGATGCGTGCACAGCGGACCGCACAACAGGCACAGGAGCAACTGAAGTTGCTCTCGGAGGGGTTCCCGGACATTGCCTTCTATATCGACGAGGAAGGGCGATACGTCGATTTCATCGCCGGTGAGGAGAGCCCTCTCCTTCATTCGGAGGCAGAGACGATGCAAAAGAGACGGATGCACGACCTTCTCCCGGATGCCGTTGCAGACAGGTTCATGCGGACGGTGAATGCGGTCCTTGAAACCGGCGAAATGCAGACTGTCGAGTACGAACTGTCGGTACAAACCGGTACCGAATGGTTCGAAGCACGTGTCGCACCGCTTGAGACCGAAACAGACCCGGAGATGGTACTTTGGGTGGCAAGAAAAATCACCGAACAAAAAGAACGCGAGAAAGCACTCGAAACGTTGCACGACGTTTCGACGACGATTCAAGCCGCAGAGACTGTCGAGGAGGCCTGTGAGCAGACGGTTGAAGCAGCCGAAGATGTGTTGTCGTTTGAGATGTGTAACATTGCTATCCGTAACGGGGATTGGCTTGTTCCGTGTGCACTATCAGACGGAGCGCCCGAGAACGGCACTCAACGGATGAGTATTGACCAGGGGCTTGCAGGGAAAACCTATCAAACTGGAGAATCCTATATCGTCGATGAGATCACTGACGAAGATGAGACAGACCCCGTAACGGACACATACCGGTCCGGACTGAGCGTTCCTGTTGGCGAATACGGGGTATTTCAGGCAGCCCACACGGACGTAAATGCGTTCTCCGAACAAGATAGAGCGCTGACAGAGTTGCTCATCAGCCACACGGAGCAAGCAATCGAGCGCATTCAACACGAGCGGGACCTGACGAAACAAAAAGACCGACTTGACGACTTTGCAAGCCTCATCTCCCATGACCTACGTAACCCGCTCAACGTCGCCGGACTTCGCCTTGACCTCGCCAGACAAGAGGTAGAGAACCCACACCTTGCGGATGTGGAACAGGCCCTCTCGCGGATGGAACAGCTTATCGACGACCTGCTCGTCCTCGCCAGACAGGGTGAAGCGGTCGGACAGCGACAGCCGGTTCAGATCGACCAGATTGTAACCGACTGCTGGCAGAACGTCGAAACGGCAGATGGGGAACTCAACTGTGAACTGTCAGGGAACATTCGGGCCGACGAAAGTCGCCTGGCAAGCGTCCTCGAAAACCTGTTTCGCAACGCGCTCGAACACGGCGGCGATGATGTAACCATCAGCGTGGGTTTGCTTCCCGATGGACTATACGTTGCCGACGATGGGCCGGGAATTCCATCCGAAGACCGAAAGCACGTATTTGAAAGTGGCTACTCGACAACCGACGAAGGAACGGGATTCGGACTCGCTATCGTCAAAGAAGTCGTCGAAGGCCACGGCTGGGAAATAACGGTTACGGAGAGTGCTCATGGCGGCGCTCGATTCGAAATTGTGGGCGTGGATTCGTTGAAGCCAGCTGACCAAGACGTGTAAATGACCCAAACAGAATTATACAACGCTCTCGAAAAGACAATGTGTCACAGCCAGAGAGTCCAAACCCAGAGGCCCCCGTCTCGCTCGAAAC
>LKNH01000191.1 GCA_001564135.1 Halobacteriaceae archaeon Tc-Br11_E2g27
GCCAACTCCTGCCAGAGTTGCCAATACTCGCCGCCGGTTCGGTAGTTGTTCAATAGTCATTATTTGGTCACCCCCAGACCACCCGTTCCCATCACAGCAGGCCTGGGCTTGATTTGTATTATTTGTAACCGGTTTTCATAATGGTGACGGTTACCCACAAGAGATTCATACGCTTCGGTACCGGATGGCTGTGCTCCTTTGAGAATATATTTATATATAACCTCCCTTAACCAGAGGTAAACACACGCTCTGTGTGTCTTCACTACTCATGCAAGGAAATCACGAACAGCAGGCATACGACAGGGGTATCACCATCTTCTCGCCCGACGGTCGGCTCTATCAGGTAGAGTACGCCCGGGAAGCAGTCGAACGCGGGTCACCAACAGTCGGCGTCCGAACAGCAGAGGGCGTCGTCCTCGCGGCGGATAGACAGCTTCGGTCGCCGCTTATCGAACGCGAGAGCATCGAAAAAATCCACAGTGTAGATAACCACATCGGCATTGCAAGTGCGGGCCACGTGGCGGATGCACGCCAACTAGTCGACCACGCCCGTCAGCAAGCCCAGTTGGAGCAGCTTCGATACGGCGAGGAAATCGGCGTCGAAACGTTAACAAAGGCAGTCACCGACCACATCCAGCAGTACACGCAGGTCGGTGGCGCACGGCCATTTGGTGTCGCGTTGCTCATTGGTGGCATCGAAGACGGCCAGCCTCGACTCTTCGAGGCCGACCCATCCGGAACGCCATACGAGTGGCAAGCAGTCGCTGTCGGCGGTGGTCACACCAGCATCCGAGAGCATCTCGAAGAAGAGTACGACCCTGAACTTGACCAAGAAGCAGGCATCAAACTCGCGCTTGAGGCGCTCGCTGCAGAACATGATGAACTGAAACCGGAAGGCGTACACGTCTCCTCCGTGACCGTCGACGACCCGACATTTTCGACAGTGGATACCGAAGTGGTCGCGGGGTATGTAGAGGAACTTGGACTGGGAGGTGAAGAAGATGAATAACGAACCCTACGAACCAGAACTTGGAATGCCTGAACACGACGTGAGCGACGATGACTCGGTCGCAAAAACCGGGACGACAACCGTAGGAATCACAACCGAAGATGGCGTCATCGTCGGGACAGACCGCAGAGCGAGTCTCGGCGGCCGGTTCGTCTCCAACAAAAACGTCGTAAAGGTCGAACAGATCCACCCGACAGCGGTGTTGACACTTGTCGGTTCAGTCGGTGGTGCCCAATCGTTCATTCGGACGCTTCGGTCTGAAGCCAGTCTATACGAGCAACGGCGTGGTGAAACCATGAGCATCAACGCACTTGCCACCCTAGCTGGGAACTTCGCTCGCGGTGGGCCATTCTTCCAAATTTATCCAATCCTCGGTGGTGTCGATGACGATGGAACGCACGTTTACAGCATTGACTCCGCTGGCGGAGTGATGAAAGACGACTACACAGTTACTGGAAGCGGTATGCAACTGGCTCACGGTGCACTTGAGGGTGAATGGAGTCCTGACCTCTCGATGGCTGAGGCCGAACAACTTGCCGCACGTGCCATTAATGCGGCAACTGAACGGGATACCGGCTCCGGGAACGGGCTTGTCATCGCCTCAGTGACTGACGAGGGAGCCGATATTACCGAGTATGACAGTGTGGACGCCGTACTCGAATAAGAACAAAAAAATTGCCTTCAAAGGTAATCCAGATACTAATGGGTATTTTACCCACCAAGGAAATAACTGCAGGCTTATAACCTTCAGTCCTCCAGAAACAGTCCATTCGCGGCTGCTACCAGCAAACCGTTTCGCCCCAATATAACGGTGTATATTCGGGCAATACTTTCGTCGGCTATCGGTTTTCCAAATCTTCCCGAATGTTACTTATAAAGCACCGGCGACAAATGGTCAAGTGTTTATTTGTCCCCCTCGATTCGCCGACCATATGCCAACCGACCCGTTCGATGCAATTCGGACACTAGACGTTGACGGTGAGGAGTACAAGTTCGCGGACCTGACCGCGCTTGAGGAGGCCGGACTCTGTGACCTCGACAAACTCCCTGTGAGTATTCGAGTGTTGCTTGAATCCGTGCTCCGAAACGTGGACGGCGATACGATTACGGAAGAACACGTTCGAAACGTCGCGTCGTGGGAGCCTGACGTCCCAAACGCTGACGTTCCGTTCTCGCCATCGCGCGTTGTCCTACAGGACCTGACCGGCGTGCCAGCAGTTGTCGACCTTGCTGCCCTCCGTTCCGCCGCAGACCGCGCTGATGTCGACCCAAGCGTTGTCGAACCGGAAATCCCGTGTGACCTCGTCATCGACCACTCCGTGCAGGTAGATTACTTCGGCAGCGACGAGGCATACGAACAGAACGTCGAACTCGAATACGAGCGAAACGAAGAACGCTACCGTGCTATTAAATGGGCACAGCAGGCATTCGAGGACTTCGAGGTTGTCCCACCGGGAACAGGCATTGTCCACCAGGTCAATCTCGAATATCTCGGACAGGTTGTGCAGGCACGCGAAGAAGAAGACGGTCAGTGGCTCTTCCCTGACACCCTCGTCGGAACTGACAGCCACACGCCGATGATTAACGGCATCGGTGTTGTCGGCTGGGGTGTCGGTGGTATCGAGGCCGAAGCCGCATTGCTCGGCCAGCCAGTCACGATGCAGCTTCCCGAGGTCGTCGGTGTGCGACTTGAAGGCGAAATGCCAGAGGGTGCAACCGCAACCGACCTTGTCCTGCACGTTACCGAAAAACTCCGTGAGGTCGGCGTTGTCGACCGCTTCGTCGAGTTCTTCGGTCCGGGCGTCAGCAACCTCACCGTTGCCGACCGTGCAACCATCTCCAACATGGCTCCAGAGCAGGGTTCAACCATCAGCCTGTTCCCTGCCGACGAGCAGACCCTCGATTACCTCGAGTTCACCGGCCGCGACGAGGAACACATCGAGATGGTCCGCGAGTATCTCGAAGCACAGGGTCTCTTCGGCGAGCAGGAACCAGAATACACCGAAGTCGTCGAACTCGACCTCGGAAGTGTCGAGCCAAGCCTTGCCGGCCACAAGAAACCACACGCACGGATCCCAATGCCGGACCTCGACGAGCACTTCGAAGGACTCCTCGATGAGCAGGGAGTCCTCGAGAGTGGTGGGGAAGTCGATGCTGGCGACGGCTCGATGATGGTCGAACAGGGACTCGACCTTGACGAAAAAGTGCCAATTGAACTCGATGATGGAACCGAGGCCGAAATCGGTCACGGCAGTGTTGTCGTCAGCGCAATCACGAGCTGTACGAACACCTCAAACCCATCTGTAATGCTCGCAGCCGGTCTGCTTGCGAGAAACGCTGTCGAGAAAGGGCTTGACGTCCCCGACTACGTCAAAACGAGTCTCGCGCCAGGTAGCCGTGTCGTGACGGAGTATCTTGAAGAGACGGAACTCCTCCCATACATGGAGGAACTCGGATACCACGTCGTCGGATACGGCTGTACGACCTGTATCGGCAACTCCGGTCCGCTTCCGGATGCAATCGAGAACGCCATCGACGAACACAACCTCTGGACGACCAGCGTCCTTTCCGGTAACCGGAACTTCGAAGCCCGGATTCATCCAAAAATCCGAGCAAACTACCTCGCCAGCCCACCGCTTGTCGTCGCTTACGGACTCGCCGGCAAGATGGACATTGACCTCGAAGAAGAGCCACTCGGTACCGACGAGAATGGCGAACCAGTCTACCTTGCCGACATCTGGCCAGATAACGAGGAAATCAAACAGGTTCGTTCACGCATCTCCTCCGAGATGTTCGAAGAGAAATACGCCTCCGTCTACGAAGGTGACGAGCGCTGGGAAGCACTCGACGCCCCAACGGGAGACGTCTACGACTGGAACGACGAGTCCACCTACATCCGCGAGCCACCGTTCTTCAAGGACTTCCCACTCGAAAAGCCAGGCGTTGACGACGTTGCCAACGCCCGCGCAATGATGATGCTCGGCGATACGGTTACGACCGACCACATCAGCCCAGCGGGTCCGTTCGGTCCTGACCTGCCAGCGGGACAGTGGCTGCTCGAACGTGGCGTCGAACCGTACGAGTTCAACACCTACGGCTCACGCCGTGGCAACCACGAAGTGATGATGCGCGGTACCTTCGCCAACGTCCAGATTGAAAACGAGATGCTGGACGGCAAGGAGGGTGGCTACACAATTCACCACCCAACTGGTGAGGAGACAACGGTCTTCGAAGCCAGCGAGCGGTATCGGGAAGAAGGAACGCCGCTCGTCGTCTGCGCCGGCAAGGAGTTCGGTACTGGCTCCAGCCGTGACTGGGCAGCGAAAGGAACTGACCTGCTCGGTGTCCGTGCAACCATCGCAGAGAGCTACGAGCGTATCTACCGTGACAACCTCATTGGAATGGGTGTGCTCCCACTGCAGTTCGAAGAGGGCGACTCCTGGGAATCACTCGGCCTTGACGGCAGCGAGCACTTCCATATCGAAGGGTTCGAAGATGGTGTCGAGCCAGCAGGCGAGTACACCGTCGTCGCTGAAGATGAAGACGGCGAAACGACTGAGTTCACCGTCACGGCACGCGTGACTACGGCGGATGGTGTGCGCTACGTCGAACACGGCGGTGTCCTGCACTACGTCCTCCGTAAACTGCTTCAGGAAGAACAGGCAGCATAACGCCGTTACTTCCAGACTGTTTAATTCTTTTTTGTGAGACCAGAGGTACAGCGGTTAGCAAGAAAAGAAACTGGAAGCTGAGTAAGGAACTGTCTCGTTACGTCGCTGCTTCGATGGCCTGGTCCAAGTCAGCGATAATGTCGTCAGTCGCTTCAAGCCCAACCGACAGACGAACGAGGTCGTCGGTCACGCCGGAGGCCTGTTTTTCCTCGTCGCTCAACTGCTGGTGTGTCGTACTTCCCGGATGGATGATGAGCGTCTTCGCATCCCCAACGTTCGCCAGCAGGCTCGCTAACTCGACTTCATCACAGATATCTCGACCAACCTCATAACCACCTTCGACGCCAAACGTAATCATGCCGCCGTAACCGTTTTTGAGGTACTTCGAAGCATTCTCATGCGTCTCGTGTGATTCGAGGCCAGGGTAGTTGACCCAGGAAACCTCGGGATGGTCCTCAAGATATTCTGCGACGGCCATCGCGTTATCGGAATGGCGCTGCATCCGGAGCGGCAACGATTCGAGTTTCTGCATGGTCACCCAGCCGTCAAACGGTGACTGCTGGTTACCCAAATCACGGAGGCCACGTGCGCGGGCAGCGAAGGTAAAGGCTGCATCGCCGAACTCCTCGGCGAAGTTGATGCCGTGATAGGCCGGGTTGTCTTCGCCGATCTCTTCGTATCCCCACTCGGCCCACGGAGTCCCACCGCTGTCGACCAGCGCGCCCCCGATGGTCGACCCA
>LKNH01000192.1 GCA_001564135.1 Halobacteriaceae archaeon Tc-Br11_E2g27
AGCCGACCCACTACGACCAACACCGGCTGTTCAAACGCTGGACCTTGCCCGCGAACTCGATGGACGAGTTCCTCACAGCGCTTGCAGATGCCGGCTATGCGGTCTCACGAACGCATTACGGCGGAACAACGTTCAAAACCGACGCGAGCGTTGCTGAGATTAAGAGTGTTGTCGAAAAGACAGTCAACGCAGTAGACAGCAACGAATAGAGCCACGCTTAACTCGTCAGAATTCGCAACTCGTCCTCGTCGGCGAGTTCGTGGTCGAGACCGACCTGTTGTTCCTCGTGTTTCGCACTCGGGCCGCTCACGCGTGCAAACCGGAATCGCTCGTTGAACTCACCACCCAACTTCTCGCAGGCATCCTCGACGGTATCACCCTCGAACAGCATCAGCGGCTCCTCGTAATCGACGCCGCGACCGGGTTTGTCCATATAAATTCGAATAAGGCCAAGTTCCTCCCAGATTGTCTCTGTCAGCGAATCCAGCCCTTTTTCTTTTTCGGCGCTAATGAAAATTGCCTCCTCAGGGTCAATATCGTGCTCATGGAGGTTTTCGTTGACCGTTTCGAGATAATCAGGTTCGATGAGGTCAGCTTTGTTGACTGTCACAATCGAAGGTGTATAGACCCGATTATCCCGAATCCCATCGATAAGCCTGTCGAGGTCAACCTGCTCGCCGATGGTGATGTCGGCATTTGTATAGCCGTGTTCACGAAGAATGCTTGCGATGGTCTCTTCATCCAAATCAAGGTCGACGCTTGCGGTGACTGAAATACCATCTTTTGCCTTCTTCCGGACGGAAACCCGTGGTGGCTCCTGGTCGATGCGGATGCCGTTTTTGTACAACTCCTCGTGCAGTCGCTCGTACTGGTCGATTTCGAATACCGAGAGGACGAACACGATGAGGTCGGCCGTTCTGACGACCGAGAGGACCTCCTGTCCGCCACCGCGACCGCCCGCTGCGCCTTCAATCAATCCAGGGACATCAAGCAACTGGATATTCGCTCCGCGGTACTGCAACATCCCGGGATTCACATCGAGCGTCGTAAACTCGTAGGCTCCGGTTTCGCTGTCAGCGTTGGTCAGCGCATTGAGGAGCGTGGACTTGCCAACACTGGGGAACCCGACGAGCCCAACTGTTGCATCACCCGTCTTCTCGACTGCATAGCCGGGACCACCGCCAGATGACGCCTGGCGTTTGGCCAACGTCTCCTTTAGCTCTGCAAGTTTGGATTTGAGACGGCCGATATGCTGTTCGGTGGATTTGTTGTAGGGCGTGTCCTGAATCTCCTGCTCAATCTCCGCAATCTCGTCTTCAAGCCCCATTATATCTCTCTCGTCCGTCGAAGTGCAAAAGCGCTTTTGTCCGACACAAAAAGAACCCGGTGATTATTCCGCGAAGACGTCGTCGTACTCGCCGGCGTCGATACGCTCTTTGAACTCGCGTGGGTTCTCGCCTTCGATGGTCACGCCGAGCGTGACGCAGGTGCCGACAACCTCTTTTGCACCGTTTTTCAGGTCGTACGCCAGCAGATCAGACAGTTTCTGTTCCGCAATCTGTTTGACCTCCTCGACGGTCAGGTCGGCAACGAACTCCTCGTGGGGTTCGCCGCTTCCCGTCTCGAAATCGGCTTTGTCTTTGATGAGTTCAGCCGTCGGCGGGACACCGACCTCAATCTCTAACGAGCCATCCTCCTCGTAGGTGATGGTCACGGGCACTTCCGTGCCGTCGAACGCTTCGGTCTGGTCGTTAATTTCCTGCACAACTGCCTGCACATCGACCGGGGTTGGTCCGAGTTCCGGACCGAGCGGTGGTCCCGGGTTGGCCTGTCCACCGGGTACCAGTGCTTCAATCGTATCAGCCATGTTCGTTACTCCGTGGCCGCAGGTTTAAGAATTCCTTTTCAGCCCCGATACTGTAGTCCGTTGACACAGACCGCTACAAAATCAAATCCCCGAGTGCACTCGCCGCGAGTTCCCCCGCCAACTCGGCAGTCCGGTTCTCTCGGTCGAGTACCGGATTCACCTCAACGAGTTCGAGGGCACTCAGTACGTCACCTCCCTTGCGGTGAAGCACCTCCATCGCGGCGTGAGCCTCACGGTAGGAAATACCGCCACGGACCGGCGTTCCAACCCCGGGTGCTTCCGTCGGGTCAAGGACATCGAGGTCAAAGCTGACATACAGCCTATCGACGCCGTCCGTTGCCGTCTCAAGCGCCTGCTCCATGACTTCGGTAATACCCGTATCGTCGATATCGGACATCGTGTAGGCGGTTACATCGCTTGCGGCAAGCGCTTCTCGCTCGGATGGGTCAACCGACCGGACGCCAACAAGTGAAACGTTCGCAGCATCAATGCTCGGGGCATGTGCCCAGGGCAGAGTGGCGAAGGGGCCCTCACCAAGGATTGCAGCCAGCGGCATCCCGTGGACATTCCCACTTGGTGTCGTCTCCGGCGTGTTGAAATCGGCGTGGGCGTCCACCCAGAGAATGCCAACTCGTTCGTCCGCAAGTCCGTTTGCCGTCCCGATACCGATGGAATGGTCACCACCGAGCACGAGCGGGAACCGGTCAGCAGCAACCGCTTCACTCACCCTGTCTGCAAGTCGTTCACAGACGGCCTGGGTTTCCTCAAAATACTTTGCTCGGTCACCGTGGTCAGTACCATCAGGGTCACGTTCTTCAGGGCGAGGGACGGGTAAATCACCACCGTCGAGACAGGTCAGCCCAATTCGTTCGAGTTCGTCTGCCAGCCCTCCATAGCGTATCGCCGACGGTCCCATATCAACCCCGCGCCGGTCGGCACCAAGGTCCATGGGGGCGCCAATAACTTCCACTGGTCTGTCCATAGGAGGGGTTGCACCCCATACCGCAAAAAAGCCCACATATTTGAGAGCCTCACAAATAGACTACAGCAGAACGAACAGCCAGTATCAGACTAAATCAGAGAAGGCCTGTGCGGGGTCATCAAAATCAGCAACAGTTTCATCGAGTTGTGATTTGAGCTCTCCGACGCGTGACTCCATGGCCTGTACGTCATCATCCGACTGGAGTTCCTGTGCCGGTTTCTCTTCGCGTAGCAGTTCAAGTTTTGTGCTGAGTTCAAGAAACTCGTCAAACTGGTCGTCGTAAGAATCGACAGAGAGTTGGCGTTCAATTTCCCCGAGCAACTCCGCACGTTTGACAGGTTTTTTCAGATAGGAATCGAACGGCATGTCGACGATATCGAAATCCGGGTCGACGGCCGTCACCATCACGACACGACAGCCCAGTTCTCGCTCGCGGATTTCCGCAAGCACCTCATCGCCGGACAGGTCAGGCATGCGCCGGTCGAGAAGGACGATAGCAACGGATTCATCAATCTTTTCGAGTGCTTCTTTCCCTCCATAGGCGACCCGCGTCTCGTACTCTGATTCAATCTGTAACGCATACGCGTCTGCAACGGCCTGTTCGTCGTCGACGACAAGCACTGTCGGCGCGGAGCTACTCGGGGCCATGCACCCAACTACTCGCTCCGTGTAATTGTATCTGATGGCTGAACACATCCCATATATTTAATGCCACTTCGCTGTAGAATATTGGTGTGAACGATTCCGGCGACCAGGCATCCGTCCTCATTGTCGACGACGAAGAACGCGTCGCAGAGACGTACGCCCTTCGGCTGCGTGACGGTTACGAAACCGAGATTGCGCTCAGTGGTGAGGAAGCCTTACAGACCATCGACGAACGCGTCGATGTTGTCTTGCTTGACCGCCGGATGCCGGGAACGACCGGTGACGAAGTGGTCGAACGCATCCGAAATCGCGGACTGGACTGTCGGATTGTCATGCTTACAGCTGTCGACCCGGATTTCGATATCACTGAGATGGCTATTGACGATTACGTCGTCAAACCCGTGACCAAAGAGGCACTCCAGCAAGTAGTCGACCGTGCACTAACTATCTCGGAGTACAACGAGCAGGTACAACAGCTCAACTCGTTGAAGCTCAAGCGAAACGTTCTCGAGCTCGAACTCGAAGAGGCGGCACTCGAAGAAAACAACCAGTACCAACAGCTCGTCTCAAAGATTGAACGGCTGGAATCCGAGATTGAATCCATGGAAGAACTGCTCGATATCGACCAGTATGAGCTGTTTTTATAACAGGTAGGATAATTGGCGGAAAGCGGATAATTTAACAGCGTTCCAATCAAACAGCGTCTGCTATGGCATCACAGACGCCAGTTGTCGTTGAGGCCGTACGGACACCACAGGGGAAAGAAGACGGTGTATATGCGGACCTCCGGAGCGAGGACCTTTCAGTACCGCTTATCGACGAAATTCTCGACCGGACAGACCTGACCGGCGAAGATGTCGATGACCTGCTGTGGGGCTGCGCTCAACAACGAGGGGAACAGGGGAACAATCTCGCGAGAGTTATCGCGCTGCTGTCTGACCTTGGCGAGGACACACCAGCAACGACCATCAATCGCTGGTGTGCTTCCTCCGCCGAAGCAGTCATGCGCGGTGCAGACGCAATCGCCGCCGGACAGCGTGACTGTCTCATCGTTGGCGGTGTCGAATCCATGAGTCGCGTCCAGATGGGACAAAACGTCCACAACGTCCATCCTGACCTGAACAACCACTACAACGTTGCACAGCTCGATATGGGAATGACGGCCGAAAAGGTCGCAGAGGAGTACGACATCTCCCGTGAAGCCCAGGACGAATACGCTGCCCGCAGCCAGCAGCGCGCTGTCGAGGCCACCGAGGAAGGCCGCTTCGATGACGAAATCGTCCCAATCGAAACCGAGGAGGGAACTGTCGAGGAAGACGAGGGTCTCCGACCCGGAACGACCGCCGAGAAGCTTTCCGGCCTCCCAACCGTTTTCAAAGCGGACGGAACGGTCACGCCCGGAAATGCCTCACAGGTTTCGGACGGCGCATCCGCGCTGTTGCTGACCAGCAAGGCCTACGCCGAAGAACAGGGATTCAACGTGCTCGCCGAAGTCGGCGACCACAACGTCGCCGGCGTCGACCCGACCGTGATGGGTATCGGCCCAGTACCGGCCGTCGAAGGCCTGTGTGAGGATTCCGACCGCTCGACCGACGATTACGACCTCGTCGAGCTGAACGAAGCCTTCGCCAGCCAGTGTCTCTACTGTCAACAAGAGCTTGGTTTCGATGACGACATCTACAACGTCAACGGCGGCGCAATCGCCATCGGCCACCCGCTCGGTGCAACCGGTGCCCGCCTGCCCGTGACGCTCATTCACGAGATGCACAAACAGGACGCCGAACTCGGCCTTGCGACCGAATGTGTCGGCTTCGGACAGGGAGCCGCTATCGAGTTCCACCTGCCGGAGTGACTGTTCGGCGCTGCATAAACGGTATAATATATCTTTTGAGAGTTCCTGTCGGTTATGCTGTCTGGTAGG
>LKNH01000193.1 GCA_001564135.1 Halobacteriaceae archaeon Tc-Br11_E2g27
CAGACCAACCACAGATGACATCACACAACCGCGTCGCGCTCGCCTTCTCCGGCGGACTCGACACGACCGTTTGCGTACCGCTGCTCGAAGAAGAATACGGCTACGACGAAGTTATCGGCGTCACCGTCGACGTCGGCCAACCTGCAAAGGAGTTCGACGAGGCCGAAGAAACCGCTGAAGCGCTCGACGTCGAGCATTTCGTCGTCGATGCGAAAGAAGAGTTTGCCGACCTCTGTCTCCAGTCAGTCAAAGCAAACGCGACCTATCAGGGCTACCCACTGGGAACCGCGCTCGCTCGACCAGTTATTGCCACCGCCATTCTCGAAGTTGCCGAAGAGGAAGGCTGTAGCGCGCTCGCGCATGGCTGTACCGGTAAAGGAAACGACCAACTGCGATTCGAGGCTGTCTGGCGCGACTCGGATATGGAGGTCATCGCTCCAATCCGTGAACTCGGCTTGACCCGCGAATGGGAAAGCGAGTACGCTGCAGAGCGTAACCTTCCTGTCGAAGGTGGTTCGGAAGGACGCTATTCCATCGATACGAACCTCTGGAGTCGCTCTATCGAGGGCTCAGAACTCGAAGACCCATCGACGATTCCTGACGACGATATCTACGACTGGACAACAAATCCAAGCGGTAAAGACGCTGAACTCGTCGAAGTCGAATTCGAGCAAGGAATCCCAGTTGCGCTCAATGGCGAGGAAATCAGCGCAGTCGACCTCATCGAGAAACTCAACGAAACGGCCGGCGAACACGGTGTCGGGCGAACGGATATGATGGAAGACCGCATGCTGGGTCTCAAAGTCAGAGAGAACTACGAACACCCGGCAGCGACAGTCTTGCTGACGGCTCATGAAGCGCTTGAACAGCTTGTACTAACCGCCGAAGAGCGTTCGTTCAAACAGCAAATCGACCACCAGTGGGCACAGAAAGGCTATGAGGGACTCATCAACGCACCACTCGTCGATGCCCTCGAAGGCTTTATCGAGCGGACCCAGCACCGTGTAACTGGGGCGGTCACCGTCAAACTCGAAGGCGGCCACTGCCGTCCCGTTGCACGTGAGAGCGCCTACGCTGTCTACGAACAGAGCGCCGCATCCTTCGACGAAGAAGATGTGACTGGTGGTATCACCCAGGAGGATGCCACTGGCGTTGCAAAGTACCACGGCTTCCAGTCACGCCTGGCAAACCGCGCGATGAAAAACGCTGACAGCAAGTAGCGAATTAGAGATAAAAATGACCCACGAAGGTAATACCGGCGAAGGAATTAACGAGCAAGATGAGGCACCATCGGGAGTCGTTCGTCGAGACCGGTTCAGCGGTGGCCCTGCACGGGAGTTTCTCTCGTCGCTTTCTGCAGACGAGCGTATCTTCGATGCCGACCTCGCCGTTGACCGTGCACACGTCGTAATGCTCGCCGAGCAGGAGATTATCTCCGAAGAGGATGCACAGGCTATTCTCACTGCCCTTGAAGACGTCGAGAAAGCGGGACACGATTCGCTTCCCGACGGGGAAGATGTCCACGAAGCCATCGAAACGGCGGTCATCGAGCGCGTCGGGCCGGACGGTGGGCGGATGCATACCGCACGCTCACGCAATGACGAAATTGCAACCTGCCTTCGGTATCGCCTTCGTGAGGATATCCTTGGGCTGGTCGAATCAGTTATTGCAGGACGAAAGCAGTTGCTCGAACTGGCTGAGGAGCACAAAACGACGGTGATGCCCGGTTATACACATCTCCAACCCGCCCAACCGACGACGGTTGGCCACTGGCTGAGTTCCTACGAGAGTGCGCTCGCACGCGATACCGAGCGACTGCTCGATGCTTACGGCCGTCTCAACCGCTCCCCACTGGGCGGAGCAGCATTCGGTGGAACGCCATTCGATATCGACCGCGAACGCACCGCGGAACTGCTTGGCTTTGATGGACTCGTCGAGAACTCGATGGATGCGTCCTCAGCACGGGATTTCCTCGTCGAGACGACGGCAGTAGTTGCCGGACTGGCGACGACGCTCTCGGGACTCGCCGAGGACATGATTGTCTTCGCCAACAAGGGACTGGTTGACCTCGCGGATGAGTATTCCTCGACGTCGTCGATAATGCCACAGAAGAAAAATCCGGATACGCTGGAACTCGTCCGTGGCCGCGCGGGCGACGCCACCGCAGGATTGAACGGGTTGCTGACGACGCTGAAAGCGCTTCCACGGGCATACAACCGCGACCTGCAGCGGGCAACTCATCATGCGTGGGATGCTATCGATTCGATTGCTGAAGCAACAGATGTGGCAATCGGCGCAGTGTCGACTGCGACGTGGGACCAAGCGGCGCTCGAATCGGAGGCCGGGGCTGGCTTTGCAACGGCAACCGGTGTCGCCGACTTGCTCGCACAATCGGGCGTGCCGTTCCGGACGGCACACGAAATCGTCGCTACTGCAGGCGAAAGGTCGGCTGAACCGGATGTTGAGACACTCAGGACAGTCATTGAGGAAGAGTTGGATACGTCACTGGCATCTGTCTGTGACAGTGACGCGCTGGAACGTGCCCTTGACCCCACAGCAAGCGTCGAGATGCGCGACTCCCGCGGTGGGCCAGCAGCAGATGCACTCACTGACCAGCGTGAGCGTGCACTGACAACTATTGAAGACCACCAGCAGCGTCTGGCCGACATCCAGGAGCAACTCGCTGCAGCGGAACAAACTCTCTCAACGGAAGTGTCACAGTATGTCTAATCGACAGAGAACCACTGTCACGACCCAAAGCATCGCTGTGAAATCGGTTACTGAGCGGTCTGCCAACCCGCGTTACCGGCTGCCGAACCCGCCGCGACCGCCACGGCCCTTCCGGGCCATATTATAATACTATAAATCTGATAGGATATTACGATTTGCGGTCTTTGTGCCCTTCTTCGTTCGGTAGTGGCAACCTCGCATATTATTTTTCTATGATACTTTCGACGGATTTAAGCCAATCGGGGAAATATGACAGGATACAATGACAGACGATAGCGAAACCGTCGTCGCAACGGACCCCGTCACGGGTGAAGAGATTGACGTCCCAGCTGACGTCGAAGTGGGCGAGATTATCGACAGCCCAATCACGGGCGCTGAACTCGAGGTTGTCGCGGTTGACCCTATCACCCTCGAAGAAGCCCCAGAGCTCGAAGAGGACTGGGGTGAGTGACGTGCAATCGGGCATCGTCCCGTATCATACTACCGGACGTAACTTCGGTAACATACTCACCACCCCGTGGTGGCGAGATTGTCCAATAGCTTACGTCCGGCAGTATCAGCGACACCGGAGGCAGCAATGAGTGACTCACTTACCGTCGGCATCCTCTATTCGCGGATTCGCCGCGACGAGAAGCTGTTGCTCGAAGCGCTCCGCGAGCGCGACCACGACGTTCGGAAAATCGACGTTCGAAAGGAGCGTTTCGACATCGAAAAGCCACCGGAAGCGTTCGAGGATGTCGACGTACTCATCGACCGGTGTCTTTCGACCAGTCGGAGCCTCTATATTACCCGGTTTGCGGAGTCATACGGGATTCCCATCGTGAACAGCGCGGAGACGGCACAGGTCTGTGCCGACAAAGCCCACAACAGCCTCGCGCTCAAAGAAGCAGGCGTCCCGACTCCGCGAACTGAAGTCGCCTTTACGAAAGAGACGGCACTGGAAATTGTCGAATCGTTCGGCTACCCGTGTGTACTCAAACCAGTTATTGGCTCATGGGGTCGCCTGATGGCAAAGATTGACTCACGCGACGCCGCTGAGGCAATCTTTGAGCACAAAGCAACCCTCGGTCATTACGAGCACAAGGTATTCTACATCCAGGAGTTCGTCGAGAAAGGCGGCCGCGACATTCGCGTGGTTGCTCTCGATGGCGAACCGGTCGCTGCAATGGTTCGCAGTTCCGACCACTGGTTGACGAACGCGGCAAAAGGCGCTGAGACTGCGGAATTCGAGCTAGACGACCGCGCCCTTGAACTCGTCAAAAAAGCCAGCGATGCCGTTGGCGGCGGATTGCTCGGCGTCGACCTCATGGAGACGGGTGACGATTACACCGTCCACGAAGTCAATCACAACGTCGAGTTCAAAGCTCTCGACGGCGTCGTCGAAGAGAATGTCCCGGCACGACTCGTCGACTGGTTAGAGGAAAATTACGCGGAGGGCGAACAATGAGTTACACAGCAAGCGTCGTTGGCGGCAGCGGCTTCACCGGCGGCGAGTTACTCCGATTGCTCGCTGGGCATCCGGAGTTCGAACTCGTCCAGGCAACCAGCCGGTCGAAAACAAAAAAGACAATCGGCCATTCGCATCCCAATCTTCGGCACGTAGACCTCCGGTTTTCGGACCCGTCGGAACTCAAAAGCGTCGACGTGCTGTTTGCCGCGACGCCACACGGCATCTCAATGGAACAGATTGACCGCTTTCAGGATGCAGCCGATACCGTCGTCGACCTCTCGGCCGATTTCAGATTACCGACCGAAGAGCTATATGACGAATACTACGATGGTCACGACCGGCCAGAGTTGCTCGAAAAGGCCGAGTATGCACTGCCGGAACTCAACCGTGAGAATCTGCCGGGAGCCGATATCATCGCCTCGGGTGGCTGTAACGCAACAGCAACCATCGTCGGACTGTTGCCGCTGTTTGAGCAGGATATCCTCTCCGGTGACGAGCAGGTCGTCGTCGACGTGAAAGTTGGCTCAAGCGAAGGCGGCGCTGGGGGCGGCGAGGCTTCCTCGCATCCCGAGCGCTCGGGTGTCGTCCGCCCGTACGCGCCGACCGGCCATCGCCACGAGGCCGAAATCGAGGCGTTCCTCGGACTTGACGTGTCCTTTACTGTCCACGCAGTCGATATGATTCGCGGTGCAAGCGCGACCTGTCATATCTTCCCGGATGAGCCAGTCTCGAAGGCCGATCTCTGGAAATCCTACCGTGGCAGCTATGCCGACGAACCGTTCGTCGAACTCGTTGCGGGTGGCGGTGGCGTCTATCGCTACCCCGAGCCGAAAGCGGTTGCAGGAACGAACCGCGCAGAAGTCGGTTTCGAACTCGACCCGGCAAACCGACGCGTCGTGGTCTTTTCGGCCATCGACAACATGATGAAAGGCTCGGCCGGACAGGCAATCCACGCCGCAAACATCGCGCTCGGTATCGACGAGACAGCCGGTCTCGAATTTACCGGACTGCACCCGGTTGGTGCTCCGTAACAAACCCTTCCTCCTTCGAACCATGACAGTAGTTATCAAAGTTGGCGGTGCTCGCGCGGTCGACCCCGCGGGCACGCTTGCGGACGTTGCATCGCTTTCCGACCGCAAGGTCGTCCTGACCCATGGCGGCTCAACCGCCGTCGACGACACTCTCGAACGGCTTGGACTCGAACCCGAGTACGTCGAAACACCCTC
>LKNH01000194.1 GCA_001564135.1 Halobacteriaceae archaeon Tc-Br11_E2g27
AGCCGCTCGCGTCGATGCTGGGACGACAATGACGTGGGAGTGGGTCTCCGATGGCCACACACTGCACGAAAACGAAAGTACAACGACCTTCGATGAGATGACGACCATCGAAGATGACGGTTTCACTCACGAGATGACACTGGAAGACGCAGGTGGGGTGCTCTATTACTGCCAGCCTCACCGCGGCCAGGGCCATGTTGGTGGAGTGATTGTCGAGTGATACTACCGGACGTAAGCCTTTAAACCATCTCGCCACCCCGGGGTGGCGAGTAAGTGTACGAAGTTACGTCCGGCAGTATGAGGTTCATGCCAAAATCACACACGAAAGTTGGGGTGATGAGACGCCCTCCAGTTGCGGAGTGTGTATAACCCGTATGTTGCCGCTAGACGACTTAAAAGCCTCAATATTATGGGTTCCCATTCAGAGGGAAACATCGAAGGTTTAAATCACCCCTATCCGTAAAGAGAAGGTGAACCCACTATGACAGAGTTCGATCCAAACCGACGGAACGTGTTGATGGCAAGCGGCGCAGCGCTGACAGTGGCGATGGCCGGTTGTCTCGGCGGCGACGACGATGACGACAACGGAAACGGAGACGGTGCGGACATCGCTGATGACCCAGAAGGAGCAGTTGAAGAGTGGATGGACGGCGAAGGCGCCGAAGGCTGGGATGGTAACATCGAAGACCTGACCGGTGAAGACGAAGTCACCATCGGAAACGGTGACAACGCACCGGATTATCAGTATGGCCCGCCAGCAGCACGCATCGACGTTGGAACGACCGTGACCTTCGAGTGGACCTCCGACGGTCACACACTCCACGAAGAGGACAGCTCGACCGATTTCGATGAACTAACCGATATCGAAGACGAAGGATTTGAGCACGAGATGACGCTGGACGAAGAGGGAGCAGCCCTCTATTACTGCCAGCCACACCGCGGGCAGGGTCACGTTGGAGCACTGATTGTGGAATGAAGAAACATCCGGCTGTCCGGGTGCCCCAGCACTTCTCTCAGCCGGAGGGTATGTTGAATGAGTACTGAGAAACCATCAGACAAAACCGACGAGCCAGCCCACCCGTACGAGACTGAGGAGTCGTTCCACCCACTTGGCAAAGAGTGGGAAGACCGAATGCGCGAAGATCTTGAGGACACTGATTTTGATGCGGACCTCGGGATGCAGATGGCACGCGACGCCCAGCGCCTCGTAGCGGGTGAAATATCCGAAGATGAATTTTATTCGGAGTATCACGATGACGTCGAAGAGGAATTTGAGGTCGACGAACGACCTGTCTTTGATGACGTAAGTGGAGCCGAGTTTGACGATATCGACGACAACGAGTCGATGCTCGAAGCGCTCCGCGATATCGACCTCGAAGGCGATGAACAATCACGCCGTGAGGTCATGAAAAAGATGGGAGCAGGTGCCGCCTTCCTTGGCTACGGCGTCTTTGCTTCCTACGACAACGGCGAGGAAGACGTTCCAGAGAGCATCAGTGGCGTCTTCCCTGCAGATGAAGATGAGCGAGAACACCGTTGGGGTATGGTTATTGACCTCGAACGGTGTGACGGCTGTCTGGCCTGTGTGACAGGCTGTGTTGACGAGAACGGTACGTCGACCGGTGCCAACTGGATGTACGTCTTCGCTTACGAAGATGAAGATAACACGGACGAAGCAAACCTGCTTGTCCGTCCATGCCAGCACTGTTCGAACGCACCGTGTGCGAAGGTCTGTCCGGTTCGTGCGCGCCACACGCGCTCGAAAGACGGCCTCGTCCTCACGGACTACGAGACCTGTATCGGGTGCCGGTACTGTCAGGTCGCCTGTCCGTACGGTGTCAACTACTTCCAGTGGGGTGAACCGAACGTACCGATGGACGCCATCGAAGAGACTTCCGGTTCCATCCACCAGGAATTCGACGATATCAACTCGCCGAGCGACGTGCGTGCGCTCGACGAAGAAGAGCGAGAAGACAGACTCGCTGAATCCCACGACCACGTCTACGATTACCGTGGACGATGGGTCGACAGTCGCCCGCCACAGGGAGTCATGGGCAAATGTACGATGTGTCCATCACGTCAGGATGGCCACACCGAAGACGGTCACGGTGAGAAAGGAACCGTCGCGTGTATGGACGCCTGTGACGCACAGGGAATGAGCGCAATTCATTTCGGTGACCTCGATGCAGAGGTTGGCGACGAGTATGACCGCGCTGTTCGCTATCTCGAACGGCGAACCGAAGAGCGCCGTGACGTAAACCAGGAGCAGTCGACAATGAAATTCGAGGCCGACCATGCATTTGCAGTCAACGCTGGCGGCGAACTCGACGATATCGACGACGGCTATCACCCACTGTATTACGTCGGACAGCGGACTGACGGTGAGGAGCCAGAGCCAGATGCCTGGCGACTTATCGACGAAGATGCTGTCGTCGTTACTGACTCGCCAGCAGCCGAACCAGCCGATGATGGCCAGTTTGGTCTGAGCGTCATCCAACCACTTGGCGGGACTGGTCCTGGCGATATCGGCGCACTGTACACCGACGACCCCGAGCAAGAAGTCACGGCGACGATTACGTACGATGACGACGAGTTCGATGAGGAAGACTCCCGCGAGTTCGACGTCGAACTCCAACTTGGTGCACAGACCGTTGCTGAGCAGACGGTAACGCTTACCGAAGAGGAAGACGAAGTCGACGAACAACTGCAGACAAGTGTGACCTTCACAGTCGACGGCGAAGCCATTGAGGCACCTGAAGGGCAGACAAGCGTGTTGTTCCTGTTGGTCGAAGAAGTCGTCGAGGACGATGATGGCGACGAAACGATGGAACTGCGTCAGGCTGATGCTCGGCCAGTGTTCGTTTCGGCCGACCGACCGGCCGCAAATGTCCCATCGGTTGATTATCAACCAGCCAGTCAGGACGGCGAGCTCTTTGACGTCCCGCAGATTCTCTACCGGGATGACGACGAGCTTGTCATCGAAGGCGAGTTCCAGTATCCAACAACGGAGCAAAGCTGGACCTTCCGCCTGTTCGCACTGGAAGACGATGCTGTCGAATCTGACGTTGCCGAGCCAATCGAGTACGACTTCGACGAGGAGTACGTCTCGAACACCCCATGGGGTGGCCAGATCTCTTCGTTCCGTCTGCTTGAAGACCTCGGGACTGACCCGAACGTCATCTATCTTGGTAACGAACCCGGCCCGAACGCCGAGCAGGTTGACGGCCAAGAAAGCGGCATTAACGGTGCCCTCAGCTACGACCAGATCGACACAACGCTGTGGGGCGAATGGATGGAGATTATAGACGACCGCAGCGAGCACCTCCAGTATGGTGCTGATGCAGGAACAACGGTGAATAGCTAATGAGTCAGAAAGAAGCAACTCCCGAAGATATCCTCCGACCGATGCAGAGCACCGGTCGGTGGTACAAAATCATCTTTGCCGTGCTGGCGCTGATTGCCGTCGGCTGGATGGCCATCTGGGGCTATCAGCTTGAGCACGGCCTCGCCGTCACCAACCTCTCCGACTGGGGAAGCGGTGGTGGTGTGACCTGGGGACTGTACATTGGAGCATTCATCTGGTGGGTCGGTATTGCCCACGGTGGAATTATCATTTCGGCAGCCGTCCGGCTGTTCGGAATGGACCGCTACCAGCCAGTCGCCCGCCTTGCCGAACTGTTGACCATCGCCGGACTGGCGATGGCAGGAACGTACATTCTGGTCCACATGGGTCGACCGGACCGGGTGGTGACGAGCGTTATTCCAGCGTATCCGTGGACCGTTCAGTCCTCGCCGCTGGCATGGGATATTACCGTCATTACGCTGTATCTGGTGCTGACGGCGACGTATCTCGTCCTCACACTCCGATACGACGTTCACCGACTCCGTGACCAGATGCCGAAAAAGCTCGGCCCAATCTACAGCATCATTACCGTCGGTTACTCGAAAAAGGAAGACCAGATTATCGAGCGGATGGTCTGGTGGCTGGCGCTCGGAATTATCATCCTCGCGCCACTGTTGCTCCACGGTGGTGTGATTCCGTGGCTGTTCGCACTTCTCCCGGGTATGCCCGGGTGGATGGGTGCAATTCAGGGACCGCAGTTCCTGAGCATTGCGCTGACCTCCGCGCTGGCCGGCGTTATCGTGCTTGCAACCGGACTTCGGCGTGTCTACGACTGGGACCACATCCTCACAGATGATGTCATTCGAGGTCTTACGCTGTGGCTTGGACTGTTCAGCCTGCTGTTCATCTGGCTGCAGCTCCAGTCAGTCGTCACAGGTCTCTATGCAGCGCCGCTCGATGTCGCTGCGGTCACCTCGACGATGGTGACACACCCAGTGTATGTGATTGCGATTGGCCTGATGGTTGTCGTGCTTGCGTACATTTTCGCACAGGCAATCCGCCCGAGCGTCTTCACGCCGCTTCGCTCGGTTGCGATTGCGCTGCTTGCGCTCTATGCAACGCTCACCGAGAAAATCCTGTTCGTTGTCGAGGGTCTGCAGTACCCGACGTTCTCGCTGTACGCCGGCGTCCCGGGACCGTATTTCCCAAGCTGGATTGAAATGGCGTCAATCGCTGGAACGATTTCACTGGCCATTCTCATCTTCATGGTCGTGCTCAAAGTCTTCCCCGTAATCGAACTGCACGCGGTCGAAGACCACCATGATGATGACCACGATGAGGAGGTGACAACATGACGTGGGAAACAATTCCAGTCGGAGTCTGGCTCATCTTCGGAATCGTCGGACTCCCAGTGTATGCCATCTTCCTCGGTTGGTTCCTTGGGAAGCCACGAAATCCGAAGACATCGGTACTGGGTGTGACGGTATTCCTCACACTCGTAACCGCCGTCTGGGTTGGGTTGTACCTGACAACCATGATGATTAGCTTCGTCTTCGATTTCGGCGGTCTTGCGTAACAAACACACCAACACTTTTTCGTCGTTTTCACAGGTTCCGAGCGATAGCAATTCCGTAAGGGACTCCCTGCTGGGGAACGTATCCGAGGTAATGAGCGTAACCGAGTCAGAACTCGAAGAAGCACTTCGAACAGTCGAAGACCCGGATATTGGCGAGGATATCGTCTCCCTGGGACTGATTAACGGCATGCAGATAGACGGTGAAACGGCAAAGCTCTCCGTGGCATTCAATTCGCCGTTTGCTCCCTCCGAGATGGAGCTTGGAACGGCAATTCGAGAAGTCGTGAGCGAGCTTGGACTCGAACCGGAGCTGCACGCAAACGTCAGCGCAGAGCAAGGATTCGATGAGGAGATTTTCCCGAATATCCGGAACGTCATCGCAGTGGCATCCGGGAAAGGTGGCGTCGGTAAGACAACCGTCGCCGCAAACCTCGCAGCAGGACTCGACCAGTTAGGTGCCCG
>LKNH01000195.1 GCA_001564135.1 Halobacteriaceae archaeon Tc-Br11_E2g27
ACAGTATCTTCGGTGCCAACTTCAATCTCGTCCTCATCGAAATCAGCATCGATACCGGGTTCTCCTTCTGCTGTACCACTTGTCGTGTTCGCTGAAGCGACATCGGCCGCGGGAAGACCTATTAGACCGATAACGAGAATACCACTCAATGCACCAATAAGAAGCCACTGTGGGGGGAGCTCGATACCTCGTTTCGGTTGTCCACCTGCTCGGTTACTCGCGCTCATTTGGGTTGTATATAGGATAATACTAACAGTGTACAATTAACGCTTTCGACCTCGGTAAGACCGGTCTACTTGCGATAGCCACCTACCAGTCAGTCGGTATAAACACCTTACCTTGATGCCTGCAAATTCGACAAACGGTAACTCGGCCACGTACCGTTCGCGGTAATCAGGCCGAATACAACGACTAATTGTCAACAGTTATCCGACACAAACAAAAGAAAAAACAGGGTCAGTACGACCGAACTTTTGGTTCGTACTTCTCTTCGTGGCCTTCGAGAATCACCGGCTTGTAGTAGAGCTCCGGATTGCCGCCGTTCCAGGCATAGAGCGTGTGTTTGAGATACTCGTCATCACGGCGCTCCTGATACTGTTTGCGCCAGTGAGCGCCACGGAACTCTTTGCGGGCAAGCGCACCGAGGGCGATTGCTTCGGCAACGTCGATGACGTTGCGAGTTTCGATGGTATGGATGAGGTCCGTGTTGTACGTTCGTGAGGGGTCCGCGACGGCGACGTTCTGATACTCCTCGCGTGCCTCGCGGATATCCTTGAGCGCCTGCTTCAGGTTTGACTCCTCGCGGAACACGTTGACGTTCTCGGTCATCGTCTTCTGGACCTTCGCTCGAACATCGGCGTGGTTGATACCGTCACGTTCCATCAGGGTTTCAACGCGTTCACGCTCGGTTTCGACGGCCTGTTCGAGCACTTCCTGTGGCGTTGCGACAGCCCCGCCGTCTGCGGCGATTGGGTCCGTTGCATCGACAGCACCGAGTTCGGCCGGTGACTCTTCGTCCCAGTCATCCGACTTCGCACCGGGTCCGGTTGGAATCTCCGGCTCTTCTTCAACAGCACCGGCAGCATGTCGACCAGCGCGTGCACCGAAGACAAGCAGTTCTGGCAGTGCGTTTCCACCGAGGCGGTTTGCACCGTGCAGACTGTAACAGGCACACTCGCCAACGGCATAGAGGCCATCAACACAGCTGTGGCCGTACTCGTCGACCTCCGTTCCACCCATCTGGTAATGTTGACCTGGTTTGACCGGCATCGGCTCGTCGAGGCCGTCGACACCTTCGAAGTCCTCCGCAAGGTGGAGGATGTTTTCGAGGCGGTCGATGATACGTTCTTCACCGAGATGGCGCATATCGAGGTGGACGTACTCGTCTTCGATACCGCGCCCCTCGTTGACCTCCGTGAGTTCCGCCCGCGAAACAACATCACGCGAAGCGAGTTCGCCATCGTTGTTCGCGTAGCCGTATTCGTACATCAGCCGCTCTTCGTTGTCGTTATAGAGGATTCCACCCTCACCACGGACACCCTCGGAGATGAGGACGCCAGTCGATGGTAGCGTCGTCGGGTGGAACTGGACGAACTCCATATCCTCCATCGGCGCACCGGCACGGTAGGCCATCGCCTGCCCGTCGCCGGTACAGGCGATTGCGTTTGTCGTGTGGTCGAATGCCTGTCCGAGACCGCCGGTTGCGAGAATGACACCGTCACGGGCATAAAAGCCGGAGAGTTCGCCGGTCGCAATCTCGTAGGCGACACAGCCGTGACAGGTTCGGTCGGATGGATTCGACTCGTCGGTGACGGCCAGTCGGGTCACGAACCACTCGTCGTAGACCTCGATACCGCGCTTGACGACCTGTTCGTACATCGTATGCAGCAGGTGGTGGCCGGTTTCGGCTCCGGCATAGGTCGTTCGTGGGTGTGAGAGGCCGCCGAACGGTCGCTGGGAGACGGTGCCGTCCTCTTCACGAGAGAAGGGCATTCCCCAGTGTTCGAGTTGAATAACTTCGTGTCGGGCCTCTTTGGCAAACGCATCGATTGCCGGTGCGTCGCCCAGATAGTCCGACCCTTTCATCGTGTCGTAGGCGTGGAGGTCCCAGGAGTCTTTCTCGTGGAGTGCAGCGTTAATGCCGCCTTCCGCTGCGCCGGTGTGGCTTCGCACCGGGTGGAGTTTGGTCACGAGGGCAACGTCTGCCCCCTCTTCGTGCGCTTCGATTGCCGCCCGGAGGCCAGCGCCGCCAGCGCCGACCACGATGACATCGTGTTCGTACATGGTTACCAGAATTTGAGGTTGCTTTTGACTGCTTCGCGTTTCAGCTCCTGAATGTGTTCAGTGAGCGGGATATCCTTCGGACAGACTTCCGTACAGGAGAACTGGGTCTGACAGCGCCAGACACCGTGTTCCTGTTCGACGATGCGGAGGCGTTCCTGTTTTCGGTCCTCGCCTTCGCGCTCGTCCATTGCAAACCGGTAGGCCTTGTTGATGGCTGCCGGCCCAAGATACTCGTTGTCCCCAGCCGCGATGTTACAGGAAGACATACAGGCTCCACACCAGATACACCGCGTCGAGAGTTTGACTTTCTCGCGGTTTTCCGGGGTCTGTCGCTGTTCTTCGAGTTCGCCATCAGGTGTCTCATCAGGGTCGAAAAACGGTTCGACTGCGTGCATCTGCTCGTAGAAATGCTCCATATCCACGACGAGGTCTTTGACGACGTCCTGGTGTGGGAGCGGCTCGATACGAATCGGCCATTCGAGGTCGCTCACCTGCGTCTTGCAGGCAAGGCGCTGTCGGCCGTTGATAAAGAGCGCGTCGGAGCCACAGACTGCCTGTCGGCAGGAGTGGCGGAAGGTAAGCGATGAGTCGTAGGTATCCCGTGCATACACGAGCGCATCGAGAACCGACATCCCACGGAAGAAGGGGACCGTAAAGGAGTCAAACCGTGGCTCTTCCTTGTCAGCGACTTCCGGGTCAAAGCGGAAGACTTTGATGCCAACTGTCTCTTCTGCTTCCGAGAGCTCTTCTTGTATCTGTTGTTCACGCTCGGCGGCCCGCTCGCGTTTGAGCTCGCGACGCTGTTCGCCGGGTGAGGTCTGTTCGTCGGCTTCGGTTTCCGTCTCGGGTTTTTCTTCGATTTTCGTACTCATGTGTATCAGAACATCGGGCTCATTGCGATGGCAACGCGCGTTCCCTGAACGATTAGTGCAATGCCAGCTACGACGAGGATGGCGGCCACGACCTTCTTTTGTGTCCCTTTGAGCCCCATGTTAATCAGGGCGTTGTACACACCGTTGATGCCATGGAAGGCCGCCGTGACGAGGAACGTCATCATCAGGGTGAAATACAAAATTCCACCCATCCGCGCTTCGGTTCCAGCGAAGGTGATACTCGCCGCGTGGTTGACGAAGTGCAACATGACGAAGTGGAACGCAAGTGCGCCGATAAGGAAGACGGCGGTTACGCGCTGGAGGAACCAGCGCCACGTCCCGCGGTTGAACGAGGAGTAGTGCTCGGCCATCTTAGAGCACCCCCGCGAGGAATGTTGGAATGCTAGCCACGGTAATCGCACCAGTTAGTACGAGTGAGGCGTAAAAACTCTTGTCCTGTGATGTCAACCCGATACCAAGATCGACAAAGAGCAATCGAATGCCGTTCATAATGTGAAAGACAGCAACCGCCAGCAGTCCGACTTCAAGGAAGCGGACAATCAACAGTTCTTCGAGTCCCTGCAGGGTCGATGTGTAGAACTCACCATCGCCCGCCGCGGCGATGGTTCCCGGCTCGATAGCCGTACTCAGTACTGCGATGTGCGTAAAGAGGTAGCCAACGAGAATCCAGCCGGTGAGTTTGTGGAATATCCATGCCCACATTCCGGCAGAAAACTCCCGCCAGCGGCCGAAGCTTTCGACGATACCCCGGTCGTAGGATTGGCTCATGATTGAATCGTAGTAATGCAAGCAGATAGTAGTTACTACACGTGCGTGAGACTGCTCCCCTTGGGTTCACCTCTCTCACTGTGTTAAACTCCCGTTATGGCCAATCTCATCTCAAAACAGTGACTGTGTGCAACAGTGTTATGATGAGTGTTACCATATAATGTCAATGATTAATGCAAATGTAAGTCTGAAAGGTTAAAGTGCTGCCAATTAGTGTACTGACCACGGGGGAGTATGTCCACTGATTACAAGTTGATAACAGAGCGGGTCGGACTGTGGGGGGCAGTCGGCCTGTTGGTTGGAACGTCTATCGGCATGTCGTTTTTCATCGTGCCGACTCAAATGATGGCGGAAGCCGGACCGAGTATCACAATAGCTATACTCATCTCGGTGTTCCCGATGATTCTTGCCGTGTTGGGATTGCTTCAGTTAGGGGGGGCAATCCCGGTCGCCGGTGGGGCCTACGTCTACTCATCGCGACTCGTTGGGCCGTTTTTCGGCATGTTGGGAGTCACCGTACCAGTACTGGCAATCTGGGCGTATCTGCTGTTTGCAGCGCTTGGATTTGCCGAGTATATGGAGTTTTTCGCAAACGAGTTCGGTGCTGTTCCCGAACTACCCACGCTGGCTGTCGTCTGGGGGCTGTTGGTGGCTTTCCTGCTGTTGAATTACATCGGCATCCAGTTCGTGGTGGCCGTTCAACTGTTGATGGTCGGTATTCTCGTGACTGGATTGTTGCTGTTCGTCACGACGGGACTCCCGCTTATCGAGACGGATAATTACACGCCGCTGTTCCCGACTGAGGGAGAGGATGCACCGTTTGCTGACGGCTATACTCCGTTTATTATCGCCGTTGTGACGCTGTATATCCCGTTTCAGGGATTTACTATCATCGTCGAAATCGGCGAGGAGCTGGATAATCCAATCAAAAATATCCCGCGAGTACTCGCAATCGGGATGACGCTCGTGACGCTCATCACGCTGTCAGTTGTGTTCGTCCTTGTCGGCATTCTCAGTTGGCAGGATGCACCGGAGGTTATCGAAACCGGCGGTGGGCTGGCAACCGTCTTAGCAGGTGTTGCACCTACTGGGACCGGCGTTGTCGTCGCGATTGCTGCGCTTATCGGTGCCGCAACGACGATGAATACGTTGTTTACATCCTACTCGCGGACTATCATGCGCGCTGCGCGTGATGATGTCCTTCCGGGGACGCTCGCAACGATTCACGACCGGTTTGGGACACCACACCGGGCAATCGTCGCACTCGGTATTCCGCCGCTGGCAGTCGCACCGCTTGCTATCTACCTTGATGGTATCTTCGCGGTCAATGCACTCGACTGGCTGGTTGTGGTTGTCGTTACCGGCATCTTCGTCGTGTTCACTTTCCTCGGCATCGGACTGTGGCGGCTGCC
>LKNH01000196.1 GCA_001564135.1 Halobacteriaceae archaeon Tc-Br11_E2g27
AGATTCGAGTTCTTCACGAATCGTCGCCAGTTGCTCATCTGCGACAGCGTCGTACTTTTCGAATTCGAGATACTCGGTCCGGTCATCCTCAGGCGAATCGAGTTCTCTGACCCGGCCAGTAAACGTCGCAATTGCGCCAGCGTATTGCGAATCAGGTGATTCTTTCACGGTCGCAACCAGTGAGCCAAGCGTCTCGTACGGCTCAAGTTGGTCGAGTTCAGCAATCAACTCCTCAAGGTCGATATCGTCGGCGGTTGGTGCACGAGCGATGACCTGCTCACTCTCTTTTTCGCTCGTGTCTGTCTCATCGTCGTTGACAGCACCATCGTCCACACCGAGAACGACGTTCGGGAGCGAGAGGTTCCGGTAGCCTTCCACGAGTGCATAATCGTGAGTCGGAGCAAGTTCATCGAGTGCGTCGGAAAGTGACAGTGACTCCCCGGTCGCAAACCACTCCTCGTCGGTGAGGCCGTAGGTCCGGGTTGACCCAGCAGCGCGGTGGCGGGCGGTATCCTTTCCGTCCGTATCGAGGTCAGGCTCACAATCGATGTGTTTGATTGTACCGACCGTCCCCCGTTCGGACAGGCGCTCTGTCAACCGTTCGATAAGCGTCGTCTTGCCCGAATCCGAGTGGCCGACGACTGCGAGGACGTGCATATCTGGGCTACGGCAGCTGGGGATTTTATCGTTTTGTGTTGATTGCAGTACGTTTCGACCATATTGACGCCTTCAGAATGGATTTTCAGGCACCGTCAATCGAGTAAGTCCCGATACGCTATCGAATCCGTCATCAAAGCTGTAGAGATAATTCAGTCCCTCACGCTGCATCGCTGCAACGATAACAGCATCAGTTAGCGAAAGTGACTCATACCGGCGAAACAGCGAACGGCCAGTGTTGAAATCAGAGTTCGTCGAGTGAACGATTGAAAATCCACTACTCTCAATGAGAGCGTCGAGTGTTTCGATTGCAGTGTCGTGCCCAGCCCTCGCCTGAAGGTAATTGATAACCTCTTCAACGACATCGCTCAGCACATACGCCGTCGGGAGCGTACCCTGATCGATTGCATCGGAAATTGCTTTCCCACGCTCGTGATTCTGGTCACGTGAGAGGCGAGCAGCGATGAGAATATTTGCATCGATAGCGACACGTGCCATCAATACTCTCCAGCGATCAAGTCGTGGTCTTCAGCTGCATCCGTCGGTTCATCGGTATCAACCGGTTCAAGGGCTGAAAAGACGCCGTATTCTTGTTTGACGAGTTCAACCGAGAGTTCCCCTTCCTCACCGACTCGCCACCGCAATTTGTCACCTGTTTCAACCCCTGCCTCACGTCGGACTGCTGCGGGAACCGTGACCGAATAACTCTCATTCACCGTTGTTTCGTCTTCGACCTCCTGAGACATGTTCAATGGTAGATGGTACTCAGTAAAATAATTTGCTTCCAAATTTATCTGCATGGCGTTTGCTATTCCGAACGCACCCGTAAAGTGCGTCGGGCCCTACAGTCGGACAATGAGTTCATCTGGGCCGCTTTCTCCTGACCGACCGGATGCAGAAACACAATTCCGCGTCGACGCACCGTTCGAGCCGGCTGGCGACCAGCCCGAAGCAATCGAACAGCTTGCAACCGGGTTCCAAAGCGGCATGGACGAGCAAACCCTGCTCGGCGTAACTGGCTCGGGAAAGACGAATACGGTCTCGTGGGTCATTGAGGAAATCCAGAAGCCAACGCTCATAATCGCCCATAACAAGACACTTGCCGCCCAACTATATGAGGAGTTCCGTGAACTCTTTCCGGATAACGCCGTCGAGTATTTTGTCTCCTACTACGATTATTACCAGCCCGAAGCCTACGTCGAACAGACCGACACCTACATCGACAAAGACGCCTCGATTAATGACGAAATCGACCGACTCAGACACTCCGCCACGCGCTCACTGCTGACTCGCGACGATGTGATTGTCATCGCCTCCGTCTCTGCCATCTACGGGCTGGGTGACCCACAGAATTACGTCTCGATGGCGCTCGAACTCGAAGCCGGCCAGCAAATCGGCCGGGACGACCTGCTCTCACAGCTGGTGGATTTGAACTACGAGCGCAACGATGTCGATTTCACACAAGGAACCTTCCGGGTGCGGGGCGACACGGTCGAAATATACCCGATGTACGGCCGCTATGCCGTCCGTGTCGAGATGTGGGGTGACGAAATCGACCGGCTCCGAAAGGTCGACCCACTCGAAGGTGAGGTGGTAAGCGAGGAGCCAGCAACGCTGATTCACCCGGCAGAGCACTACTCAATTCCGGAGGAGCGACTTGAACGAGCAATCGGTGAGATTGAAGACCTGCTGGAAGACCGCATCAGCCATTTCGAGCGCAAGGGCGACCTCGTTGCCGCCCAGCGTATCGAAGAGCGAACGACCTTCGATATCGAGATGATGCGCGAGACGGGCTATTGCTCGGGAATTGAGAACTATTCGGTCCACCTCTCGGAGCGCGAATCCGGCGACGCACCCTATACGCTCCTTGATTATTTCCCCGACGACTTTCTGACCGTCGTTGACGAATCCCACCAGACGCTGCCACAGATTCGTGGACAGTTTGAGGGCGACCGCTCGCGGAAACAATCCCTCGTCGAAAACGGCTTTCGTCTCCCGACAGCGTTCGATAACCGCCCGCTCACCTTCGAGGAATTCGAGGAGAAAACAAATCAGACGCTATACGTCTCCGCAACTCCCGCTGACTACGAACGCGAGAGTTCGGCACAAGTCGTCGAGCAGATTGTCCGGCCAACCTATCTCGTCGACCCACAGGTTGAAATCGCCGACGTCGAGGGCCAGGTCAGCGATCTTATCGAACGACTTGAGGCACTCCCTGACGAGGAGCGGGCGCTCGTGACGACGCTCACCAAACGGATGGCCGAGGACCTGACCGAGTATCTCGAAGAGGCGGGCCTCGACGTAGCGTATATGCACGATGAGACTGATACGCTGGAGCGTCACGAACTCGTCCGCAGCCTCAGACTCGGCGAGATACAGGTTCTCGTCGGCATCAACCTGCTTCGTGAAGGACTGGATATTCCCGAAGTCTCACTCGTCGCAATTCTCGATGCCGACCAGGAGGGCTTTCTCCGGTCGGAAACGACGCTCATCCAAACGATGGGCCGGGCAGCAAGAAACCTCAACGGGACGGTCCTCCTCTATGCCGACGAGCCGAGCAACGCGATGGAAGCGGCAATTGAAGAAACAAATCGTCGCCGTCGTATCCAGCGCGAGTTCAATGAAAAACACGGCCACGAACCCCGGACTATCGAGAAAGCAATCGGGGAATCGAACCTGCCGGGCAGTAAGACCGACACTGGCAGCGTCTCGACGCTATCGCCGGATGATGATGACGAGGCCGCCCGCGCTATCGAAGAACTTGAATCGCGGATGCAGGAGGCCGCCGACAACCTGGAGTTCGAGTTGGCCGCCGATATCCGTGACCGGATTCGGGAACTTCGAACCGAGTTCGAAGTCGGCAACGATGATGGCGTTCCACCGGAAGCAGGGGTCCCACCGGAAGAGCTGTCATAGTCCGAAAGCCGGAGATGCAGCGAGCTATCGTATGAATTTTATTCCCTCGAAGGAGATATCCATCGAACCGAGTGCCAGTGTGGAGTATAGCTGCGAGCGTTGTCACTTGGGATTTGCTTCACAAGGGGAACGGGGGAAACCCCCGTTGTGTGACACTACGGAGCCCGAAGGCTCCAGTGGAGAATATGGGATACGCCCCTATAAGTCTGTTTGACGCAGTGTACGGTGCGCTTTGGCGGGAGTTAGGAGCTATCGAGACCGAAGAGCGAAGCGATATCGACGGTCGACTCGAGATGTTCGGCCATTCGTTCGACGGTCTCAACGCGCTGGGTACGTCCGGACCGAAGCACTCCCTCTACGCGGTCAATAGTGACCCGCGTATCCGACTGCACCAGCAAGATTGGGAGGTCCTCTTCGGTTGCGCGGCCGATAATTGCGTTCGACGGTCGGTAGCCACCAGTGAGCACCAGACACTCAACGCCCGACGCCTGCAGCGCCGCGGCCTGGACATCCGAACGGTCCCCGCCGGTGATGACCGCAGATTTTCGGGTCCGACGAAGCTGTTCAAGGGCAGACTCTCCGCCCATCGCTCCGACTGAGAACCGTTCGACCCGATTACCAGTGTTGACATCCGGCGTCAACAGCGTCGCACCGAGTTCATCCGTGAGTTCCTGGACAGTCACGCCCGAAAGCAACTCATCGGATGGGACGTAGCCAAGGCTGTTGATACGGTGGCTGTCAAGAAACGGCATGACATCCTCCGTTAGCACATCGAACTCGGAGCTTGAGATGTCGTTGTAGATGACGCCAGCGAGGCGGTCACCGACTGCTTTGGCGGCCGCAAACACGTCATCGATATCGCGAGCCTCGTCGAAATGGCTGACAAGCAGCATTTCAGCGTCCAGAAGTTCCGCAATATCCTGGTCGGTCAACTCGACAATCGCACCTGTTGAGAGCCGGCCGCCACCCTCTAGCACCATCACGTCGACGTCAGCCGCCAACTCCTCGAAATTCGTCCGGACGCTCTCACGGAGCGAGTCTGGATTCTCGCGTCCGCGGAGTACTTCGGTAATGAACGTCGGCGAGTAGACGATTGGTTCAAGTTGATGCATCTCTGCATCGAGCTCAAGCACCTCGCGTGCAAGCATCGGGTCCTGGTCAAGGGTTTTCCCGACCGCACTTTCGAGGCGCGTTCCTTTTGGCTTCATGTAACCGACTGATGCACCATGCTCGCTCGCGAGTTTCGCCAGCGCAATCGCAATTGCTGTCTTGCCTGTCCCGTCTTCCGTCGAACTGACCACTATCGTGGTCGTAGATTCGGCTGTCATAGTTTCTCCGTATCAAGTGTGAGGTGTAGGTCGATGGCAGCGGCACCATCGGGCAATGCAACGACCGGGTTGAGGTCCAACTCGGTGATGGCCGGGAAATCAGTCACCAGCTGTGAGATACGCTGGATGGTATCAACCAGCGCATCGACATCCGCCGGTTCCCGACCCCGGGCCCCGTAGAGCAACGGCGAGGAATCTATCTCGGTGAACATCTCCCGGGCTTCCGGTTCAGTGACCGGCGCGACGCGAAACGCCGTATCCTCCATAATCTCGACGAAAATCCCACCGAGTCCGAACATCACCAGCGGACCGAACTGCGGGTCGCGGTTGACGCCGACGATTGTCTCCGTGCCCGTATCGACATCAACCAGTTCCTGGACTTGGACGCCCAGAATGGCGGCATCGGGCTGGTAGTTTCGGGCACGGACGATGATATCCTCGTACGTATCCC
>LKNH01000197.1 GCA_001564135.1 Halobacteriaceae archaeon Tc-Br11_E2g27
GCGTTCTGTACGCAGACGAACCCGACCGTTACCGAGGAGTTCTCAGTTCCCATGGACTGTCTTCTATTTCCGTGTATATGCTATTTCCGGAAGTATAGAGCTCTCTCGCGGGATTTTCTACCTATCCGATTATACCCGACAATAGGTCTCTATAGGGCTGTGGTCGACTACCGGCTCCTACGGAATGTTCTATATACTTACCCACCCAAGTATATAGCTATTATAAGCGTTATTATATGTCTCTCACTGACGTTCAGGTGATGCCATCATACAATGGCGACAGACAGCGTACCGTGACACGACGGCAGGCACTTGCAGCGTTTGCAGCGGGCAGTTCAATCGCAATCGCTGGCTGTAATGCACTGGGCGGCGGTGGCGACGACACAACAATCGTCGCATCCGGTTCGAATACGGTTGCGCCAATCACACAGGAGGCCGCGGAGAACTTCGAGAACGAGTACGACCAGGACGTGAGTGTTGAAGTTGACCCGCAGGGAACGGGAGCCGGATTCGCCGAGTTCTGCCAGGGGAACTCCGATATTCAGAGTGCGAGTCGTGCGATTCTCGACGATGAACAAGCTGATTGTGACGCAAACGATATCGATGCTGTCGACTTTTCCATTGGACAGGATACACTTGCTGTCAGTGTCCACGCCGACAACGACTGGTGCGACCAGATTACGCTTGACGAACTCAACCAGATATGGGATTTCGAGTCCGATGTCGAACAGTGGAGCGATGTCCGCGATGAGTGGCCTGATGAAGATATGTTCCTGCACGGGCGCGATGACGCGTCGGGAACGTTCGATTACTTTACACGAGCTATCAATGGCGAGGTTGCCCGAATCCGTGATAATTACTCTGCAACGAGCCAGACCGACGAAATCTGGGATGCTGTCTCAGATAACGAATACGCCCTCGGTTGGGGCGGCGTCGGCCACATGAACGAACAGATTGGCGCTGGCGCTGACCTGAAACCCGTTGAGGTCGAAAGTGACAACCCCAACTACGAAGGCGAGTTCTTCCCGCCGGAAGAGGAGTATATCGAGGAGGGACAGTACTCACCGCTTGCGCGGCCGCTGTTTTTCTTCGTCAACACCGGGTCACTGGAGGAGCGACCACGGCTCATCGGCGATTTCGCTCGGTATTATATTAACAATATGCTTGAGTTCGCACCTGCAGTTGGGTTTTTCGCGGCACCACCGGAGTGGGTCGGCGAAAACCACGACGTCCTCGATGCGACGCTTGAGGAGCTTGGTATCGCCGACGAACTGACCATCGACCGCGAGTATCCGTAACCTCGACGCTCACTCTCTATTATGAACATTCTTTCAGGTGATTACAAATGAGCACAGAAACACAGGGGCCGGACCTCTCCGGTGACGAGTTACAGGGTGACCGCGCCACTGATAGAAACATCAAGCGGCTGCTGTTTGGGTGTGCGTCGATTACCGTTCTGACGACAATCGCTCTCTTTCTGGTGCTGTTCGACAACGCAGCAGGCTACTTTTACGGTGCGCGAATCTGGGAAGTCCTTATTGGCCAGGAGAGCTTCCGACAGACAGTTTCCTTTTCTGAGTTTTTCACCGGGACAAGATGGGCTCCTGTGAGGGCACCACCCGCACACGGTGTTCTCCCAATTGTCTGGGGAACTATCGTGATTACGGTGGGTGCGGCCTTCATTTCGCTTCCAATCGGGACCGCGACTGCACTGTATCTCTCCGAATACGCGAAGCCGCAAAATCGAAACCGACTCAAACCGATTCTCGAAGTGCTTGCTGGTATTCCAACCATTGTCTACGGGTTCTTTGCGATATCGTTTGTCACCCCAATTTTTGTTAGTGCGGTCGGCGCTCTCTTCGGTATCTCTGTCGGGCGGTACAGCATGATGGGAGGCTGGATTGTCGTTGGAACGATGACGATTCCGATGGTTTCGTCAATCAGCGAAGACGCGATGAAGGCCGTCCCAGACGACCTCCGAAACGGCGCGTACGCACTCGGCGCGACGAAGTACGAAGTCTCGCTCCGTATCGTTCTCCCTGCAGCGCTATCCGGCATACTGGCGTCGTACATCCTTGCCATCTCCCGCGCTATCGGGGAAACCATGGCTGTCTCGCTCGCTGCTGGCTACCAGCCCCAGTTGACGGCGAACCCGTTCGAGGAAATCATGACGATGACTGCGTACATGGTCTCGCTCGCACGCGGAACCTCTGCCGTCGGTTCGGTCGAGTATCAGTCGCTGTTCGCAGTTGGTCTTGTTCTGTTCGTTATGACGCTTACAGCTAACCTGTTTAATGACTACTTGAAACGGCGGTTCCAGGAGGTGTACCGATGAGTACCGAACGTAAAGGCGACGTGACTGGTCGGTCGATTACAGATGTTGACCTGAGCTCCGAGAAATTCAAAAACAGACTCTTCTATGGGCTGTTGCTCGCCGCATCATCCTTCGGAGTTGTGATGCTTGTCTTTCTCTTTGCGGATATCTTCTATGAGGCTGCTATCGGCCAGCGTGAGTTCGGTATCGAACTCGGCCGTTTCCTCGGGAATACCGGGTCACAGACGCCAGCAAATGCTGGATTTTACTCCGCAATCATCGCCTCCGTCTGGTTGATGGCACTGACTGTCGTGTTCATTCTCTTTCTCGGGATTAGCACGGCGCTCTATCTCGTCGAGTATGCGCCTGACAATCGGACGACACGGCTTATCGAAGCAAATCTGGCGAACCTCGCGGGCGTCCCGTCGGTCGTCTATGGAATTCTCATCCTTGCGCTCGTCGTCAACGGGGCTGGCCTCGGAAGCGTCATCCTCGCGGGTGCATTTGCACTCTCAGCGCTGGTTGTTCCCATCGTCATCGTTGCCTCAATCGAGTCTATCCGGGCGGTTCCGGACGGAATGCGTGACGGGTCAGCGGCGACCGGAGCGACCAAATGGCAAACGATTCGCCGTGTCGTGCTTCCACAGTCGCTGCCCGGGATTATGACCGGCACAATTCTTGCACTTGCTCGGGCGGTCGGTGAGACAGCACCGCTGTTGATGGTCGGTGCGCTGTTTACCGATACGTCGGTCCCGGGCGGCCCGTTTGACTCGTTCAGTAGCATGCCGGTTCAGATATACAACTGGACGTTTCTCCCACAGCGGGAGTTCCTCGCACTTGCGGCGATGGGAATTATCGTCCTGTTGGTTGTGCTCCTGTTGATGCAGGCTGTGGCCGTCTATATCCGCCGGAAATACGAGCGTGATGTCTCGCTTACAGGTGTCTAACTATGTCAACACAGGAAAATTCACAGAAACTGATTTCGACCGAGGTACAGGTTGATGAACGAACCCATGATGGAAGCGCCGATACGGTCGTTTCCGCTGCCGACCTGAGCGTCTACTACGGTGATGACCAGGCGCTTTCCGACGTCTCAGTCGACATTCCTGAAAAGCGGGTGACGGCGATTATTGGACCATCCGGCTGTGGAAAATCGACGTTCCTTCGGTCTATCAACCGGATGAACGACCGAATCTCCATGTGTCGGGTCGAGGGCAGGCTCCAGTTCAACGGCAAGAATGTCTACGACGACGATGTGGACCCAGTTGCACTCCGCCGACGTATCGGACAGGTCTTTCAGAGTCCCAACCCGTTCCCAAAAAGCATCTACGATAACGTCGCGTACGGCCTCAGAGTACAGGGCAAAGCCGATGACGTTGACCTCGACAAAGAAGTCGAGCGCGCGCTCAAGCAAGCTGCCCTGTGGGACGAGGTAAAAGACAAACTCGATTCCTTCGGCCTTGACCTCTCCGGTGGGCAACAACAGCGACTCTGTATCGCTCGCGCGATTGCACCGGACCCGGAAGTTGTTCTGATGGACGAGCCGACATCGGCACTCGACCCGGTTGCGGCGTCGAAAATCGAGGACCTCATCGAGGACCTTGCAGAGACTTATACCGTCATCATCGTCACCCACAACATGCAACAGGCGGCCCGCATTTCGGATAAGACGGCCGTCTTCCTGACGGGTGGTGAACTCGTCGAGTTCGACGACACGGCGACGATTTTCGAAGACCCAGATGACCAGCGTGTCGAAGATTACATCACGGGGAAATTCGGATAATATGGCCCGAAATAGCTATCAGACGCAACTTGCAGACCTGCGCGGGGAAGTGACGGCAATGGCCGACACGACGCGTTCGCGGTATGACCGTTCGCTTGCGGTACTCGATTCCGGTGATGCCGAAGCGGCCGACTGGATTATCGAGCAGGACGAGGACATAAACCAGTGGTATCTCGACATCGAAAGCGATTGCATCGAACTGCTTGCCTTGCAGCAACCGGTCGCGAGCGACCTGCGGTTTATTGCATCCTCGTTCAAGATTGTGACCGACCTCGAACGGGTTGGCGACTTGGCGACGAACCTCGCTCGCTACGGTCGAGAAGCAGCGGGTGAACTGGTTGTAGGGGCTGATATCGGCCCGCTTGGAGACACCGCTGGCGAGATGGTTTCCGATGCGATGGAGGCATATGCCACTGATAACGCTGAACTGGCGCGACAGGTTGCGGCCCGCGATGATGACCTTGATGCCGACTGCAGAGCGGCGAGCGAGCAGGTCGTTCGTCACTTGATGATGACACAGCAGGAGGGCGACCGAAGCGTCGATACAGCCGTGGATGACGTCTCACGGGCACTGTTGACGATTCGGGACATCGAGCGAATCGGCGACCACGCGGTCAACATCTGCGCGCGAACCCTGTATATGGTCGAAAACGACGACGAACTCATCTACTAGCCCATGACCGCCGCTATCACACCTGAATACTCCACTGCAACAACCCAGCAATGCTCACAACCCAAGATATGAACGACGATACTGAACCGGTCGAACGGAAGGTACAGCTTACCGGCGGGTCCACCTATACCGTCTCGCTCCCCAAAACGTGGGCAACTGACCAGCATATCGAGCCGAGTGCGACTGTCAACCTCTACGAGCAGGGCGACCAGATAGTCATGATGCGAGGGGAAAACGGGGCAGGGAGCGAGCCACAGCGGGCGGAAATCATCGCTGGAAACCGTGAATCTCCATCGCTTTCCCTCTCGGTTGCCTCCGCATACATTGCTGGCTGTGAGGAAATTCACGTTGCTGATTTACGGACGCGCCAACAGCGACGGGCCGTGATTCAGGCCATCCGACGATTTGTCGGACTCGAAGTGATGACCGAGACGGAATCGACGCTCACTGCTCGCACGATGCTCGCTGTAAGTGACCTTTCGCCGGAACAGACGCTTGCACAACTCGAACGGACGACACTCGAAATGCATCACGAAGCTATCAAGGCCGTGACGAGCGCGGATGGAACAACTGGA
>LKNH01000198.1 GCA_001564135.1 Halobacteriaceae archaeon Tc-Br11_E2g27
ACTGGCAGCACAAGGCGAGCCAGTACCGCAACGCCGATGCTATCCGCGAGACTATCCCGGCAGAGTACACCCAGTTTCTCAAATTCGACCCCGAGACGGTGAGCGACCATGACCTGTATGAATGGGTTACCGGTGGCAAGGGCGAATCACACCTCCGGAAGTCGAAGATTCGAGAAGAACTCGACGGAAAGGCGGTCGAAGAGGCATTCGACAGCTTATCGCGCCCGCACGAACAGGTCGAGGAACGAAACGAAGAGCTGGACTGGCTGGATGAGCGGGAGGCCCACGGCTACTACGTTGATATGCTCTTTGCCCAGCAGTACGCCCGCTGGAACCGCCAGTTGATGGGCGACGCTATCTGTGACGCACTTGCCATCGACCCGGTTGACCGAGTGGAATCCATTCACAACTATATCGATTTCGTTGACCTGACAATCCGAAAGGGCGCAACCCCTGCTCGGGAAGGACAACGACTCATTATCCCGTTCAACATGGCCGATGGCTCGATACTTGCCCGCGGAAAAGGAGCCGACGAATGGAACGAGACGGCACCCCACGGTGCCGGACGGGTGATGGGCAGACGGGATGCTCACGAGCAGTTAAGCGTTGAAGCATTCGAACAAGAGATGGAAGGAATCTACTCCGAATCCGTCGTCGAATCAGTCGTCGACGAAGCGCCGATGGCCTACAAATCCACCGATGCAATTGCCGAGGCTATCGAACCAACTGCAGAAATTATCGACTGGCTGGATGTCGTTCATAATCTCAAGGCGCGGTAGTGAGACGATTGCAGGAGGACAGCCTTCCGAACCTGGTAGCGTTACTCCCGAATTGAGTACGATGTTGGATTGGTCGAGTCGGCAAACACGGCAAGGGTAACAATATCTTCTTCGATGTCGAAAAAGTCGTGTTCGAGCCCTTGCTCTACGAAAACCGTATCCCCGGATTCGATGGAGTGGACTTCATCACCGACCCTGAGTTTCCCGGAACCGGAGATGATGTAGTATAATTCGTCCTCATTGTGTGGGTTCTTTGCTGCCGCCGTGTCTGCTGTATGTCGACCGATGTCGACGGTTACCGATTCCTCATCTAGAACCTCGACAAACCCGCTTTCGTCCTCGGCGAGTTCCTCAAGGCGCTCCAATGCAGAAACGTGTGTCATTTCCCATTTTGAATTAGGCATAAAGGAGCATACGATTTTCGGCTTAGAAGTAAAACGGTGGCCGATTCACCAGTCCGCTTGTTGATATAAACCCGTGACAATCGCTAACAGGTTCAAGCCATCCTTTTAGGGAAGGCCATCAAACGGGGGGATAATGAGTCTGGAGAAACCGGACCTGTCAGGAAGTACTGCATTCATCACGGGGACAACACGGGGAATCGGAAAGGACATTGCGCTGTCGCTTGCCGAGCAGGGCTGTAACATCGTTTCGACCGGCAAGACAAGCGAGAGCGACGATTATGGCGAGGAAAAAGACCTCGAAGGAACAATCGAACAGACCGCACGTGAAGCCGAAGAACTCGGTGTTGAGGCACTTCCAATAAAGCTCAACGTTCGTGAAGAGGAAAGCGTCGAAGCCGCTGCAGAGCAAGCAATTGAGCACTTTGGCGAAGTGAACATCGTCATCAACAACGCCAGTGCGATACAGTTGATGCCGACCGAACAGCTGCCGCCAAACCGGTTTGATTTGATGACCGATGTGAACGTCCGCGGAACGTACCTTACGTCACGTACCTTTATCGACCACCTGAAAGGGCTCGACCGGGATTCGTGGATTCTGACAAACGCTCCACCAATCAAAATCGACCGGAGTCCGGGCAGTGCGCCATACACCTGGTCAAAGCTTGGGATGACGTTCATCACGCTTTCGCTTGCCGATGAACTGAACAATTACGATATCGGCTGTAACGCCTTCTGGCCGGTGACGGCAATCGATACTCGCGCAACGCGGTATTTCGGTCTCGGGACCGAAGATGACTGGCGAACGACCGACATCGTTTCAGATACCGTCCTTGAAATTCTCAGCCGTGACCCGGCGGAGTATACTGGTAATGCGGTCTACGACGAAGAACTGCTGCGCGAAGCAGGCATCGAGGACTTCTCCGAGTACAACCTCACAGAGGGTGACCCAGGACCGATGTCCGCACAGATGACCAATCCGGAGTACACTCGACCGGAATAGGGGAACGGTCCTCTTTTTTTATGAAACAGGGCAGAATAGTTATCAGAACCCATCTAGATTCTCATACAAATGGAGTTTCGTGAGGCGCTACCAGACGATGCCCACGCGATACAGCGTGTTGCACGCCACTCCTGGCACGAAGCGTACGATAGCATCATCGGAAAAGAAGCCATCGAGGAGAAAATTGAGGAGTGGTACAACAGAGACACACTGCAGGATTCTATCGAACGAGAGAAAACTGTCATGTTTGTCGCCGTTGCTGACGATGTAGTCGGGTTTGCACAGGGTGGGCCAAGCGAAGATGGACCTGCTGACGCGAGTCTGTGGAGAATCTATGTTCTGCCAGCGTATTGGGGAGAAGAAATCGGGACAACGCTACTGAATCAGGTATGTAGCGCGCTCAAAACGAAGGGATACAATGCTATCTGGGCGGCAGTGATGGCAGAAAACGACGTCGGAAGAGCATTTTATGCGAAACAGGAGTTTGAAACCCACGAACGACGGACAGTTGAACTCGCTGGCCAAAAGGTGACGGAAGTTATCGTTCGCAAGGAACTATGATGCAGAGCAAAACTTGAAAGCACCCAATCTTGTGCGAGAAATCGACCTGTCACAATGACAGAAACGGTCGAGACAAGCGAGGTGCTATTCGAGGAAAAGGTGTATTGAGAGCGTTCATCCCACAACTATCCAATAAATTCCGCTGGGTCGAGCCAGATGAGAAAGCCGCTGTCGTCTTCTTTTTTCACCACGCCCTCAAACATCGGGGAATCAGTAATCCCTTCGGCTTCGGATTTCTCGACCGGGATCTCGGTTACTTGAGAGACGGTTGATACCAACCAGCCGATTGCCCCGTCGCTGTCGATAAACGAGGAGTCGAGCATGATGATACGATTCGACACTTCCCCACCATCTGTGATGAGGTCCGCCGGATTGATACCGTCGCCCTCCATCACGGTCAGTGGGTTGAGTATCGTTGTTGTCTGTCCCCGGAGGTCCATGACACCCTCGATGTACTCTTCAGTACTTGGAACTGGTGTCACTTCCCCGCCATCGATAATCTCCGTGACGTACTCTAACCCGATACAGTACTCTTGTTCACCAATTCCAAAGGTGAGTACCTGTGCAGTCTCTTCGGTTCCTGATTCGGCTGGTTTGTGTGTTGTGCTCATACTGTGGTCACTTCCATGCTCGTTTCGCTGCATTGTCTGTACTCATTATCTGTCCCCCTCAATCATCAGCGGGTACCGCGCTCTGTTCCAAGTCACTGACCAACGTCTCTAACTGCCCGTTGATTTCAGCGATGTGGCTGCTCTGTTCGGCAACTTCGTCAGCAATCTCACCCGACCCGCTGGCAATCTGTTCAGCAGCGGCGACTGACTGGTCAACCATACTGGCAACTTCCTCGTTAGAAGCAGCCTGCTGGTCGGTTGCTTTAGCAACTTCAGCAATCCCTTCTGAGACCTCTTCAACGACTCCGTGGATATCTTCGAGAATCGTTACTGACTCTTCAACGGAGTCAATGCCATCATCAATACGCTCGTTGTTCCGTTCGAGACTCTCAACAGCTACTTCCGTATCTGCTTGAATCTGGTCAATCATCTCCTCGATACGACCTGCCTGGTCCTGCGATTCCTCGGCGAGGCTTTTGACTTCCTCTGCGACGACGGCAAACCCGTTACCCGCTTCGCCAGCGCGTGCCGCTTCGATTGAGGCGTTCAGCGCCAGCATGTTTGTCTGGTCTGCGATATCGTTGATGACATCAACAATCTCGTCAATCTCTTCAACGCGCTCTTTGATTGTCCGGACATCGTCTGCGACTTCGTCGGCTGCGTCACCGATATCTTCCATCGATTCGCTGACTTCGCCTGCCGTTTCCTGTCCCTCCTTCGCTAGCTCAAGCGCCTCGTTCCCGGCCGAAGACACTTCCTCGGAGGAGGATGCTATCTCTTCAACTGACGCGGAAAGATTCGACACCTCATCAGCAATGTGTTGAATACCTTCGTACTGTTCGTGGGTCCCTTCACGGATTTCTTCGATGCCGCCGACGATGTCTTCCGCGGAGTCCTGTAACTCCGCAAGGGAGTTTTGTATCTCACTCGCCGCTTCGTTATCGTAGTCCTCGTCTGTCTCGATTGCTTGTGAAATGTCCTCTTGAACCTCGGTGTCGAGGCCTTCGTCCAGTCTATCAGTTGTCCCAGCGGGAGTTTGACTTGCCATGTTACCAGGTTCTACTAACGCAACTGAATTACATATATACACTAACGTGTTTGGTTTCTGCAAACAGATAGCTACTAACTAGTTTGGTATTCGCAACAATTGTCTAATGAAACCGTGGGTGAACGGTATACCACGCGCCTACTCAGCTTTCCACTCGGAGATGATACTTTGTGACCGTCTCGACTACTCGATTTCGGCTTCGACGGTCTTTCGAACGCGACTGACAAGTTCGTCAACGGTATCGCTTTCCGCGTAGATGCGAATGTACGGCTCCGTCCCGCTTGGCCGGATAAGCGTCCATTCGCCGTCACCGAGTTCCAGCCTGACACCGTGTTCGGTATCGACGGCGGCATCCGGAAATTCAGATGGAAGCGTCTGTGCCAGTGCGTCCATAACGACTTCTTTCTGCTCGTCAGGACAGGTGATGCTCTCCTTTCGGTAGGGTCGCTCACTCACCGGCTCGCGGAGCGAATCAAGCCCTGATTCGGCGACGAGTCTGGCGATGACTGCGGCGGATGCGACCCCATCAATCCAGCCGCCAAACCCGGTATGAATGTGTTTCCACGGCTCCGCCGCGAATACGACGGTTGTCTCTTCGGTTCCCGCCGTGCGAGCGGCTGCGATTCCCTCATGGAGTGCACCGAGTCGAACGCGCTCAACACGACCACCAACAGCTTCGACACGCTCGTCAATCCGCCCAGAGGCGTTCGGTGTTGTGATGACAACTGGGTCACCAGCGTCGCTTGCTCGGGTGTATTGCTCGGCAACGATTGCGAGAATCGTGTCTTCGTGAACGACCTCACC
>LKNH01000199.1 GCA_001564135.1 Halobacteriaceae archaeon Tc-Br11_E2g27
CAGGGAGAAGCAAGGACGCTCTCGGTCTGTTCCGCGACGAACCGGTCGACAACGCGTTGTTGTGTCGCCGTAAGCTCCGCAGTGTTCGCCAACAGCACGGTTTCGCTTGGAAATAGGGATTCCCCGACAATTAAGCCATTGTCCCGAGCAGTCGAGCCCGTATGGGTGAGATACACGCCGAGTCCGGCCTCCGCAATCGCTGCCTCTTCCTCCGTGCCGTTTTCGGGATAGGTAAACTCGATACCTTCCAGCGCACGGCTTCCGAGTATCGCACCAACAAGCCGCTCATACCGTGGGGAGATACACAGCGACCCAGTATAGGAGTCGACGAATGACCGGTCAAGCGGCGCAGAATCAATCACATCAGGCCGTCCGAGTAACGTATGGTAGACAGTATCGCCAAGCCCAGTTGCGACACGAACGTCGGTATCAAGCGGGCTGATGCGTTCGTTAACCTCCTGTAAGGATGAAAGCGGTTCGTCACTGAGGCTAACGACCTCTTCGAGCACGAGGTCGGCGCTATCAAAACCTAGCGCAAACTCGTGTGTCCGAAGCCCTCGAAGCGGTTCTTCCCGGCCGATAAGCTGGATTTCGTCGTCACCAAACGGAAGGGTGACCGAATCGAAGACGATTCGGCGAGGCATTCCCTCCCTGTCGTCACGAAAAAGCGTATATTCGGGCCGTGTTGGGGACGACAGGTCGCTGTAGGCTGCCAGTCGTTCGTAGACATCCCGGTCGTCGTCCTGATTCTCCTTGGTGAGAGCTTTCTCATAACGCAACGTCGAGACGATCTCGTCGACCGTCTCCTGTGCGGTCGCCCCCGCGATGCGTTCGAGCACCGCCTCAAGCGGTCGCCCTTTGCGCGGAACGGCGACGCGAACGGTTGTCATTACCTGTTCCATGGGCGAGAGCCTAAAAACCGCCCCGGTTCGGCCTTCCTCGCAGCCCGACTAGCACGGCGGCCACCTACCATTGTTCGATTTGTGCTGAATCAGAAACCTCCCGGGCGTACTCATAAACCCAGGCCTCTTGTTTTGGTTCAATTAGCGAGATTTGTGTCCGTTCAAACAGCGGTTGGTCACCAGTTGCCCCTTCGAACGTATCGAGCGCAGGAAAGGCATCCACAGGACACTGATACAGTTCGCCGTGGACTCCGTTGCCCTCCTTGTCCGAGGACTCCGGAAGTTTCAGCCCTGGGTACGCTCCAACATCGTACAGTCGGCCAGGAATGAGACAGTCCCGCTGGTACTGACAGCCACATTCGAGAAGGCGATCGTGATTCGCACAGTTTCGCTTTAGGGTGCCATAGACGGCAAGGAACGCCAACCGCTTCGAAGATCCAGACGACATCAGTAGATGAGTATATAGAACGCCAGGATAATATATACAGGCGCCCGAAAGCAATATATGGAAACGCGAAAGGTGCAGGTGACCGGCGGGTCGACGTATACGGTTTCGCTCCCGAAGGACTGGGCGACCGAAAACGACGTCAGCGGCGGGACAACTGTCGAATTCCACGCTGAAGACGACCTGTTGTTGCTCACGCCACAGCGTGATGACGGTCATACCGAGGGGACGCTTGACATCAGCGACCTCGAAGACGATGATGAACTTATCCGAGCCGTCATGACGATGTACGTCAGCGGCTTCGACGTGATAACACTCACAACTGACCGCATGACAGCACACCAGCGCCGGACCATCCGCGATGCGACACAGGGACTTGTCGGACTGGAAGTTATCGAGGAGATGCCGAACAAGATGGTTCTCCAGGACTTGCTCGATTCCTCCGAACTCTCGATACAGAACGCCATCACCCGAATGCGACTGGTCTCGCTGACGATGCTCGAAGACGCCGTCGAGGCGCTGATTACCGACGATGACGAACTCGCCCACGACGTAATGGAGCGTGACGACGATGTCGACCGCCTCTGGTTTATGACGTCTCGTATCTTTCGAACTGTCCTTCGGAATCCCACCGCAGTCAACGAAATTGGCTTTCCACGCGAGACCTGTTTTGATTTCCAATCCGCCGCCAGACAGCTCGAACGAGTCGCCGACCACGCAACCAAGATTGCCTCGCTTGCACTCGAAGTAGGAGAGGTCCCCGAAAACGCCGCCGAACCGTTACGGAATCTCCGCAGGGAAGCCTCGTACGTCCCCGAAAAGGCGATGGAAGCGCTCCTGACAGATGATAGCGAGGAGGCCTCACGACTTGCCAGCGATGCACGCAGCCACGTCCCACGGGTTGACGAAATGGTCCGCGAAGCAGACAGAGAGATTCACGAGTTCGATACCCAGCTCGCGCAGGTGCTTGGTCTCGTCATCGATTCCCTCTCCCGAACGGCCGATTACGGGACGAACATCGCAGAAAGTGCGCTCCAGAAGGCTGCCCCACGACCCTCGCGGTGAGCAGTTCATCCAAACTGAACATCACGTCATTTTTTATACTGGAACGCACCACCACGAGTATGACAACGCGGATTCTCACGCTGGTGGGTGCGGCAGGGGGTGTCGGGACCACGCGGCTGTCGGTCGAATTCGGAGCGACACTTGCCCGAGCAGGCAACAAAGTGGCAATTGTGGATGCAGCCTTTACCACACAGGGGCTTTCCTCCTACGTGCCCGGCCCAATCGAACATGATATGACGGCGCTGGTTACCGAGGAGGCAACGCTACAGGATGTGCTGGTCGAGTTGGACCTCGACATCCCGGGTCAGTTGACGCTGTGTCCCGCTCGGGGGCCGTTCGAGCGCCAATCACGGGCGAAAACGGCGGTTGCTGCCGAACGGTTCGAACGACAGCTTGCTGCCGTATCGCTTTCGCATGACCTCGTCATTGTCGATACGCCACCGGTTGGGTCGAATCCAGCAATCAGCGCGCTGAACGCGGCTGACCGAGTGGCGATTGTGACGCGACCGACCGAACGGGGTGCTGATGCCCTCGCACTCACGAAAGAGCGTCTCGGCGATATCGGCAACGCGGCGGATGTCGTCATTGCCAATCACGCAGACGAGGAGACCAAGCTACCAGATGCTGAGGTCTACGTTCCAACCAGCGAATCGCGGACGCCACAGGACGCGCCAGCGGTACTCCCCCCGGACGACACCTTCGCACCAGCAGTCTGTGGCGCAGTCGAGTCGCTGCTTGATGTTTCACTAGAGCTTGAGTTTCCCGAGTCAGGCCGACTCAGCGGCGTGTTTTCCTAAGCAAAAGCAGCACTAACCGAGAAAATCATTTGTATTTGTCATCGACGATATCCGAGACTGCGTCGGGAAGTGGTCCGCTGGCTCCCATCTTGTCCGGGGCAGTGTCCGGCATCTCGTCAGGGTCCGGTGCCCCCTCACCGGCGTCAGGGGTTGGATACTCATCGTTCTCACCAGCGCTTTTATCAGCCAGAATTTCGGCGCTTTCCGGCGAGAGTTCGGGGACAATATCCTCGCCCGCGACTTTGCTAATTTCGTCGACGTTTCCGGCAAGGACTTTTAGCGCATCAGCAGGGTTTGGGTAGACCAGCATGTAGCCGTTTTCACCCATCGTAACCAGTTGCGTATCGGAGACGGTAACCTGTTCGTTCTGAATCGTTGCGGCAACCGCTGGAATTGCGGCCGGTCTGCCATCATCCTCTTCATCCTCTCGGATACTCCGAAGATGAACATCATCCAGGTCGATAACGTCCTTGTACTGTTTGACTGTCCGGGCACAGGCCACCAGGTCCCGCGTGACCGCCGTCTTGTGGGCGTTTTCGTGTTCGCCCTCGAAGCAGTGTTTACAAAATCGTAGTTCTATCCGCATTAGCAGGCCCTTGGCGATGGAGGCGAAAGAGCGTTCTGATTGAGGTATTAGCCACCCACACTGGAGAGAACTCTTCGACACTGTTAATTAACGAGCAAAAGTACACCTGATAGAATCGAATGCCAATTGACTCTGCACTCACGGTCGACCTAGCAATCATTCTTCTGAGTGCCACAGTCGTCGGCTTTCTCGCCAAGCAAACCGGGCAACCAACAATAATTGCCTACATTATCACGGGCGTCATCATCGGCCCGGTTGTGCTGGGTATCGTCGAAGTCAGCGAGTTGACTGAGACGATGTCCGAACTCGGACTGGCGTTTTTGCTCTTTTTACTCGGTATTAAGATGCGCCTCGATGAGGTCCGCCATATCCTCCTGCCGGTTGCGAAAATATCAATCCCACAGATGATACTTGTCGCACTGGCGGGGATGGGACTCTCTCTTGCAGTCGGGTTCACATTGCTTGAGGCGTTTCTCATCGGCCTTGCGGTGATGTATAGCTCGACAGCAGTCGTCATCAAAATGCTCAACGACAAGGACGAAGCAACCTCCCTCCACGGAAAAATCGATGTCGGTGTGTTGCTGGTACAGGATATCGTCGTCGTCATTATCCTCGCTGTGCTGGCTGCGGGACGTCCCGATGACATTACGCAGGTGGCGACAACCCTGGCCGTCGTGTTGGTACTCGTCGCAATCATCACTGCCGCGGCAATCGGTGCATCACAGTCCATACTTCCCCCGATTTTCCGGCGAATTGCCGACAACAAGGAGGTCTTTTTCCTTGTTGCACTCTCCTGGGCGTTCCTGTTCGTGTTCGTTTCCGACGAAATCAACCTCTTTCTGGCCCCGCTCGGGTTCGAAGATGCCTACCTTTCTATCGAGATGGGGGCGTTCCTCGCTGGACTGTCAATTGCCCAACTCCCATACAGCAAGGAACTACAGGACCGGGTGAACCCGCTGACGGACCTGTTCGTCATGATATTTTTCGTCTCCGTCGCGCTGGAACTGCAGGCCGAAGAACTGCTGTATTACTGGCAGGAAGCTATCGTCGTTGCGCTGGCCCTGATGCCGATTAAACTCGCCATCTTTTTCCTACTTATCGACTGGCAAGGGTTCAGCCTTGAGACGACCTTCCTCGGGAGCATCAACATGATGCAGATCAGCGAGTTCGGTATCATCGTCGGTGTCGCCGCGTTCCAGGGTGACTTCATCGACGTGGAGGTGCTCGGGTTCCTGACGCTCGTTGCGCTGATTACGATGAGTCTCTCGGTATACTTCATCGAGTACAACCACTGGCTCTTCGAGCGTACGCGGCCGTATCTCTCTCGTTGGGATACCGACGCCGAATTCGAGGGTGGAAAGCGGGAATACAACAACCACGCAGTCGTGATTGGCTATGACGAAGTGACA
>LKNH01000200.1 GCA_001564135.1 Halobacteriaceae archaeon Tc-Br11_E2g27
GGTCCGGTGTCTTGCCGACATAGACGTCGACGTTCGGTGCATCCGGTGAGAGATGACCACAGCGAAGCGCTGCAAATTCCGCCTCTTCATCGATTTCTTCTTCTTCAACCTCTTCCTCCTCCATTTCTTCTTCCTCTTCGTCTTCCTCCTCTTCGTCTTCATGTTCATCCGCGCTGACGATGGTCGCTCCGCTCAACACCGCAGCGGTTCCACCGACTCCGATTCCCTGTAGTACGCGTCTTCGCGTCGATTTTGTACCTGTCATGCGTTCCAGTTGAACCGTCGTCTGATTCGGATATTGTTACACACGGCAAATTTCGAGAAAGCTGCCTGTACTCTCTGGCTGACATTTTCAGTTGAAAACAAGCCTGACTTACCTGCACGGACTCGTAAGAAACGCGCTAGCATCCGTGGGCGGTTCGTGGCATTTATACAGTAACCGAGGCGATTGACGTAGTCAACCAACAACTGGCTTGTTTGGCCCGGATGTTTATACCCGTACATCACCTAGCTGCCCGCCAGTGAGCGACAGGACGGCTGCCCTCGATTCGGTCATCTTCGGCGTCGATATCCAGAGCGGGGACGTTCGCGGCGATTCACCCTCGTATGCCCTTGTCGTCTTTGACGGGGAGCAGATAGAGCGGGATGTCGTCAGCTACCGGAAACTCCGCCGGCGTATCGAACAGGAAGCGCCCGCAATCGTAGCCACCGACAACATGTACGAACTTGCCGAGGACAAGGACGCACTCGTCCACTTTCTCGGCTGGCTCCCGACCGAAACCCGACTCGTCCAGGTGACTGGGGCCGAACAACCGGAGACGCTCTCGCGGGTGGCCTCACGCCACGGCGTTCCATACGGTAAAGCTCCGATGAAAGAAGCGGAGGCAGCGGCACGACTGGCCGCAGCAAACGTCGGCCATGAGGTCACGGCTTTTACCGACACGACCGAGATCAAAGTCTCCCGTGGCCGCTCGACGGGAAGCGGGGGGTGGAGCGAGGACCGGTACACCCGCCGGATTCATGGCTCTGTTAGGCGCCGGACCCGGGACATTGAATCCACTCTTACCGAGGCAGGTCTGGATTTTGACCGCGAGGTCACCGAAAAGTACGGCGGCTTCTCGAACGCCATTTTCACCGTCGAGGGGACGCCAGCCGATATTCCAGTCTCAAACGAACGCTCGGGTGACGTTCGTGTCGAGGTAACGCGGGTCCGGCGCGACGGCATCGAGTTTAAACCGCTGGCAAAACGGCGCGACCGTGTCATTGTTGGCATCGACCCCGGCACGACCACCGCTGTTGCTGTCGTCGGTCTCGAAGGGGAACTGCTCGATGTGATGAGTACCCGGACGGCTGATACGGCGGCCGTCATCGAGTGGATAATCGAGCGCGGGAGACCGATTCTCGTCGCAGCGGATGTCGAACCGATGCCGAATACGGTCGAGAAGATTCGACGAAGCTTCGACGCCGCCGGATGGGTCCCTCCCCGTGACCTTCCGGTCGATGTGAAAAAACACCGCACACGCGAGGAAGGATACGACAACGACCACGAACGGGACGCTATCGCCGCAGCCTTCGGTGCGTTCGACGACCACCGCGACCAGTTCGAACGGATTGCGGCCAAAGTTCCTCCAAGACAGGACCTTGGGCTGGTTATCGAGCGGGTTGTTGCCGATGAGGAATCGGTCGAAGCTGTCCTTACCGACCTCACCGAGGACGATAGCGAGGGCGAGGAAGAGCACGAACACACCGAACGCGAGTTGACAGCCGAAGAGCGACGGATTCGTCGGCTTGAGACGCAAGTCGAGCGGCTGCAATCACACATCGAGTCGCTCGAAGAGACCGTCGAGGAAAAAGACGAACGACTCGCCGAGTATGAACGCAGACTCTCAAGCGAGAAAAAACAGGAACGACGCGAAGCCCGTGAACGGCGTGAAATAACGCGGCTGGAGCGAGAGAACTCCCGGTTGGGGCGAGAACTCGACGCCAAAGACGAGCGCATCGAGGAACTTGAGGAGAAACTCGAACGCCTCAAAATGCTCTGGAAACTCGACCACTCGAACTTCGCAGACGTGTCGGAAAAGAAAGCGGGGCTGGTTCCGGTCAAAGTTATCGAACAGTTCACGATGGGTGCAATCGAGCAGGCCCACGAAAGCTTCGGGCTTGCGGAAGATGATGTCATCCTGTTTCGAGATGCAAGCGGGGCAGGGCAGTCGACGGCGGAACGGCTTGCAGCGGTCGAGCCGCGTCTGGTTCTTCGGACTGGCCAACTCTCCGATATGGCGGATGCCGTACTGTTCGACCAGGAGATTCCGGTTGCACCAGCGGAGCTAGTAACTGTTCAGGAGGTTGATGAACTCGCTGTGGCCCGCGAGAAAGAAGTTGAAGCGGCAATCGAGGACTGGCACGAGCGGGCACGCGAACGAAAGCGACAGCAACGCACCGAACTCGTTGACCGACTTATCAGCGAACACCGAGCCGACCGGCCCGAGTGAACGGAGCGGACTTGGCTGGCCGTTGTTCCGGTAGATAATTACAACCGTCACCACGAGAGGGTTGTATGGACACCGATGACTACTGGGATGAGGAAGGGCTTGGCGTCGGTGGCTGCGAGGCGTGCCCCGAACTGGTGGAGTCGCGTAGCCGCATTGTCGACGGCGTGGGACCTGCCGATGCGGACTTACTTTTTGTTGGAGAGGCTCCCGGCGCAACGGAGGATGAACGCGGCGAACCGTTTGTGGGACGAAGTGGGGATGTACTGGATGAGGGATTACGAGCGGTTGGTCTCGCTCGTCGGGATGTCCGGATAACAAACTGTGTGCGGTGTCGACCACCGGACAACCGTGACCCAAAGACTGCTGAGCGTGAGAACTGCCGGGGATATCTCGAACGTGAAATACTCGCTGTTGACCCGGAACTCGTCATTACGCTTGGAAAGGTTCCGGCGGAACACTTGCTTGAACGGTCCGTTGCGGTGACGAGCGAAGCTGGCCGAATTCACGAACTCTCGATCGGGGAGCGGACACAGCGACTTCTGGTCTGTGTCCATCCTGCGGCGACCCTTTATGACCCCAGCCAGCGAGAGACTTTTAACAGCGCCCTCGACGCCGCTGCTGAGTACGCTGGGGACGGCGGCCAGTCCACGTTAGGCGAGTTTTAACGATAATACCGGAAACCGGGTCACATATTTTTATCTCCTGAGGTGATAGGTACTGTTTGGTAATGAGTGGGTATTGATGGTATGTGGCATATATTACTGACATATGTCTATGCAAAAATCAATTCAGTCCACTCTCATCGAAAAATCATCGGATTGAGTAACGGATAGTTAATATTTAATACTCACTTTTGGTCGACCGAATACGGACTTCTCGCGGCGTATGACGTGTGTCATTCACAAGATAGCAAAACGTTTAAGTAAGTTTCGAACTAACGTTTGTTCAGCTATCAACCCGGGATTTTTACAGGGGTTTAACCTGCCCGGAGCACCCGCCCTCAGACAATGAGCAACACGAACACCCGAACACGAACGACCGAGGAGGAACAGGAAGAGACGACAGACGCTTCGCTCAGCTGTCCGGAATGCAGCGGCAAAGTTGTCAGTGATGACGAACACGGCGAAACGGTCTGTATCGAGTGTGGACTGGTCGTCGAGGAGGATTCAGTCGACCGTGGTCCGGAATGGCGGGCCTTTGACTCCCGTGAGAAAGATAAAAAGTCCCGCGTGGGTGCACCCACGACGAATATGATGCACGATAAGGGACTGTCGACGAACATCGACTGGCGTGACAAAGATGCCTACGGGAACGCACTCGGCGCAAAACAACGAAAGAAGATGCAGCGCCTGCGCAAATGGAACGAACGGTTCCGCACGCGTGACTCGAAAGAGCGCAACCTCAAACAGGCACTCGGCGAAATCGACCGCATGGCAAGCGCACTCGGTCTCCCGGAAAACGTCCGTGAGACGGCAAGTGTCATCTATCGACGGGCACTTGATGAAAACCTCCTGCCCGGTCGTTCCATCGAGGGTGTCTCGACCGCCGCTGTCTACGCCGCTGCTCGACAGGCGGGCGTCCCACGCTCGCTCGATGAAATTACCGAGGTTTCACGTGTCGAAAAAAGCGAGATTGCACGAACCTACCGGTATGTGGTCCGCGAACTCGGTCTCGAAGTGAAGCCGGCCGACCCAGAGAGCTACGTCCCACGGTTTGCTTCTTCGCTTGGTCTCTCGGAGGAATCAGAGCGCCGTGCCCGACAACTCCTCCAGAACGCGAAAGAACAAGGTGTTCACTCCGGCAAATCCCCTGTTGGACTCGCCGCCGCAGCTGTCTACGCCGCTGCACTCCTGACCAACGAGAAAACCACACAGGCAGCCGTCAGCGAAGTGGCCGATATCTCCGAAGTGACCATCCGAAACCGGTATCACGAACTGCTCGAAGCGGAACAGGATATCCCAATCGCGTAGAGATAATCTGCTTTTACCGAATTTTCGTCACAGCTGGCCGGCAGCGTTTGCTCTATAAGAACCTCACTGACGAATGATACCAGCTCCCAACTTTTGTTCAAGTCGGCATATCCTGACCTTTTTGCCTGTGCTTTGCGGATTCTCTCTATGAACTTCGAGGAATTCGTTCTTGCTGCGGCGACGGCCGACCTGAGCGACGAACCTGCTGCCCGCGAGGCTGCTGATTTGCTTGAGTACCGACTGGACCTTGGAGAGGCAACACTGGATGCACTATCCGAGTACGCGGGCGAACTGCCAGTTCTTGTGACAAACCGGCCGACCTGGGAAGGTGGTGAGGCTGCTGATACGCCTGGCCGCCTTGACGCACTCGAAACGGCAGCCGCATTTGACCACGTCACTGCGCTCGATATCGAATTAGCAACGCTCGAAGCAGGGGACGGAACTGCTGTCCTCGACAGAGCTGCCGCCGAGGGTGTCTCAGTCGTCGTTTCGACACATGATTTCGAACAGACACCTTCGAAAGATGACCTACGCGACCTGCTCACTCGCGCAAGCGAGTATGGCGACGTAGCCAAACTCGCGGTCACGGCACAGGACCGTGGTGATGTGTTGGATCTACTTTCGGTCACACACGAACTGACCGAAGCCGGAGAGACCGTTGCGACGATGGCGATGGGTGAGGCTGGTCGCCATTCCCGCGCGGTTGCACCGCTGTATGGCTCGAAAATCGGCTATGCACC
>LKNH01000201.1 GCA_001564135.1 Halobacteriaceae archaeon Tc-Br11_E2g27
GAGCCAATTAGTTGGAGACCAACAGGGGCTGATGTCATCACGTCCGGGTCAATCCAGTCCCGTGGCTTTGAGCGGTCCACGTAGACGAATTTCTCCATCGCCGTCTCGTAATGATGTCGGCTGGTTTCGAGATACGAATCGAATCGCTCGCCAGCACCCGGTTCGTAGGAGTCAAAGAGGCTACGCATTGCATCCAGGTCACCGCTTGCATCAACACGGTCACCATCTTTGAAGAAGATGCGGTAGTGCGGGTCGAGACGAGAGAGGTTATAGTAATCCGCTGGTTCCTTCCCAAAATGGGCAAAAAAGCGTTCGAACACATCGGGCATCAGGTACCATGAGGGACCCATATCGAACCGAAACCCATCGCGTTCGAGCACGCTTGCTCGCCCGCCGAGTTGTTCGTTCTTTTCGATGACTCGCACGTCAGCACCGGCATCTGCGAGATAACACGCCGTAGAGAGTCCACCAAATCCGCTGCCGATTACAGCAACTTCCGTTCCAGCCAGGTCTGTCATATCCCACATTGTGTCTGAACCGACATAAGCCATCTACTTCCGTAGTTAGGTATGGAGGGTCATTCAAGACAACTGAGCACTAATTTATCATATGAACGGTGAGACGGCGGTCATCACTGGAGCGAGTCGTGGAATCGGGAAAGCCGTCGCAACAACGTTCGCTCGGGAAGAGATTCACGTCGTCCTCTGTGCACGAACGCGGTCGGCTGTCGAGTCTGTGGCGGATGAGATAGCCGAGATGGGCTACGATGCGACACCGATTCGTGCGGATGTCCGTGACGAGTACGATGTCGAGCGAGTCATGGAACAGGCCGCTCGGATTAACGGCGAAATTACCTATATTGTTGCCAATGCTGGTGTCTATCACGGAGAGACAGGAGAAACGCCACTCACCACGGCGAGTTATTCAGCATACGACGACCATCTTCGAACGAACGGGCGGGGGGTCTTTGCGACAATTCGTGAATCGCTCCCACATCTTGCATCGGACGCCCGAATACTCGTTAGTTCGGGCCGCGTTGCGAGAACTGAACCTGCTGGGTATGGCTCCTATGCAGTCTCGAAAGCGACTGCGGAAGCCATCGCCCGTGGATTCAGTGCTGATATCGAGCAGCCTGTCAGTATCGTCGACCCCGGACTGGTCGAAACGTCGCTGACTGGCAAGAGTGGTTTTGACCCGTCGGATGTTGCAGCGCAGTATCTCTGGGTGGCGACCGAAGCTTCTGCAAAGACAATCGACGGGGCCGTTATCGACCGAAAGCAGTGGCGTAAGGCATCTCGGTAGTCAATTCCAAAAGCGCTGAGATGGCCAGGTTACTCTTTTTGCTCCGTCTGCAGGCTGTCGGAGCCGCGGAGTTTTCTCGCGGCATAGGCCGCTGCTCCGCCGACACCGGCGAGGCCAACAACAGGGCCGAATCCTGGCCCATCGTCATCGGCTACATCATCTTCTGCATCCGTCTCATCTTCATCGGCTGCCGGGTCAGCATCGGTATCATCTTCAGCATCCATCTCATCTTCGTCAGGGTCATCTTCATCCGCTGCGGTCAACGTCCCGATGTCTGTGACGCCACCGGGAACTGGCCCATCGTCAGCGTCGATATTCGGGAGGACCGGGTAATCACCGGGTGAGGCCTCCTCACCTTCCTCGGCTTCGTCCCCAACATAGTGTATCATCGCGACAAAATCGTCGGTCCCCGTGAACGGCAACTCGTTGAATTCGCCATCGGCTGGCACACGTTCTGCGATAACTTCGGCCTCCATCGACTCGCCAGTAAGGACATCAGTCGCCCCGACGAACTCGGTACCGACGAGTTCCCCCTCGTCATCAGTAGGGTGGATATCGACGACGTAACCTGCACTATCGTCACCACTGACCGTGGCATCGACTGTCGCCATTACATCTCCTCCTTCGACTGGCTCGTCCATTTCCTGGTCGTCCAGTTCAAGCGTCGCCTGAAACACGCTCGCTTCGTCGTTGGTTACGACAGCATCAGCCGTGGCTGCTGAGACTACGTCACCTGGTTCGTACTCTTCGCTTGCGCCATCCGCTGGAATGATATGTGCAACGTGTGGCCCAGGGAACCCGCCGTCATCCTCGACAGGTATAATCAGTTCTGCATCCTCAGTTTCGGGGTCGACTGCTTCTGCCCCTGCAATAACAAGGTCATCGCCGTCCTCGTACGTGACGACGACGAGTGACTCCTCGGTTGTCGTAATACTTTCAACCATCACAGCAGGCGTTGTTTCTCCCTGTACCGTTGCGACGTTACTCCCAACTACTCCCCCATCGCTCCCGCCAGCGTACGTCGTTCCACCCTCTTCTTCCTCGGCGGTGAAAGTACTGGATGCAGTCGCCTGGTCGGGGAACGTCAACGCAGCATCGTCGGTCTCTTGGTCTTCAGTTTCGGCCGCTTCGGTTTCGATATCACCCACCATCGAGGGATGAGCCGTACAGACGTAGTTATCTAGTCTGTCCACGAGCTCTTCGGTGACTGTAAACGAGACCGTTTCGTCATCATCGGCCCAGTCGATACTGTCATCATCTTCGAGCGCTCCATCTCCGCTTTGAGTGAGTAATTCGTCGTCCTCGCTGTCGCGGAATGCAAGCGGATGTGCGCCGCTTCCCTCGTTTTCAAACAAGTACCGGGTTCCTTCTGTCAGCGTGAGGGTCGGATTTTCTTCTCCAGTTGACGCGACATTTTCATCTCCATCAACAGCTGTCACCTCCCACGCAGATGAGCCGACATTGTCAATTGTCACCGTTATGTCTGCCTCGTGATTGCTTGCTGACACACTCGTTCCGAGGGTGACTGTCGCTGCTCCAATGCCAATCCCTACAATGACTGTTCGCCGGGTGGGGTCTGCCTGACCATTTCCATCCATGAATACAACTAACTGATAGGAATTGTTGAAATTAGCAGTAATACCTTATTGGTTTGGGATTTGATGCCGGTATTGTGAGCTTCATTATGTGTAATTGGAGTAATACGGTTGGACGTACCTTCGGTAACAGACTCGCCACACCAGGTTGGCGAGATTGTTCACTAGCTTCCGTCCAGTAATATGAGGAACTGGTGTTCTCTAGCTTTGTTTATAGCTCACGCCGGGTTTCTGGATTATCAAGCTCCCAGAGGAGTTCGGGCAAAAACGCATCAAGATGGTCGATAACGCGGCGGTCGCTTACGTTCAGGCCATCACAATGCTCGTGGGCAGTCTCCCGAACTGACACATGTATTTCCCCGTCCTCGACGGAGACGGAGAGCGGGAAAATGGAACACCGTGTTGGCTTCCAGCCTGTTTCGGCGTGGAGTTCACAGAGCCCATCCTCGCGGAGGAAATAGCAGGCTTCACCCTCCTCATCAACGTGTTCGTCTCGCTCTTTTTGCTCCTTTTTGACGAATTCCTCTCCACGAACTGTAGTGGTGGCATCGGCCAGCGACGCGTGGTTTGCAAGTTCAAAGAGGTCCTGTTCGTAGAGCAAGACGCCATGTTGACAACACCAGGTACACTCGTCGACGCACTCGAAGGTGAGTTCGGGATCGAAATCGACAATAGCCTCCTTACCGGGATAGACGCAGACACGTCGCTGTTCTGTGGTCGCATCTGCGGAATCGTGCTGTTTTCCCTTCGAAGTGCCGTCGGTCACGGCTGTACTGATGGCCTCAACAGAAATGAGTATAACGACCGATGAATCGCGTAAAACCATCACCAATGTTTTCCCACAGGATGAGAATTGGCATCCCCCCTATTTTACGGGATACCATATGTTGAGTCATGACAGGTGTTCGTGCCGAACTGGTCTTCGAAAACGCAAGCGACTGCCCCGTTGCTACGCTCTCAGAGACGACAGATGGTCCGTTAACCGATGTCTCGTGGACGATGAACGGCGATTCCAGTATCAAAGAGCAATTTACTGGAGCCGACTGTGACCTCGAGTTCAGTAATGAGGAGTCGATGACTGAAGTATTCGATTACGGTTCACAACAGGTCTATGAGTTTGAACAAGAACTCGGTCGAACCTGTATCTGTGAACATATCGAGCAAGAGCTCGGCCCGGTGACGGATGCCTTTGCCGCTGACGGAAATCTCCACGTAACGCTCCATACGGCGAATGTTGATATTCTACGCACTCTTTTAAGCGACCTGAAAGAACGGTTCGGACAGGTTCGTGTCGAATATCTCGTTCAGGGTCGCGCGAACCGTGATGATGAGGAACTTATCCCCGTTGACATGAGCCAGCTGACCGACCGACAGCGGGAGGTCCTGCAGCAAGCATACGAGATGGGCTATTTCGAGTATCCGCGTACGGCGAACGCCAGCGAAGTGGCCGAGGAGCTGGGAATCCGACCCTCGACGTTTACGGAACATCTGAATACGGCACAGTCAAAACTGCTCGACGACCTCCTTTTGCGTTCTTAACGGTTCTTCGCTCTCGTCACAGACCTCGGCAACACACTGTCTCTTTACCAACATTCAAGCCTGCAACGGCAGAGATACGAGTGTATGAGCGACGACGACATTTACACGGATGCACTGCATGCTGGTCAGAAGCCAGACCCCGCAACTGGTGCACGCGCACCGCCAATCTATCAGACGACATCATACGTCTTCGATGATGCCGACCACGCGGCAGACCTCTTCGCCCTTGATGGCGACCCGATGTCCTATGCAGCCGCCTACACTGGCAAGAACATCTACAGCCGCATCATGAACCCAACGACGATGATGCTCGAAAACCGCCTTGCAAAGCTCGAAGGCGGCATCGGCTGTATGACGACCGCCAGTGGGATGGCCGCGCTTGACTTAGCTACGTTCTTGCTTGCCGAAAGCGGTGACAACATCGTCACGGCGTCGGCACTCTATGGGGGAACGTACACCTACTTCACACACACAGCTAAACGCCGCGGTATCGAAGCCCGCTTTGTCGATACGCTGGATTACGAGGCCTATGAGGAAGCCATCGACGAGGATACGGCCTACGTCCACGCTGAGACGATTGGTAACCCGGCCCTTGTGACACCAGATATCGAGCGTCTTGCCGAGATTGCCCACGAGAACGAGGTCCCACTGTTCATTGACAATACCTTCGCCACGCCGTATCTCTGCCAGCCGTTCGAACACGGGGCAGACCTCATCTGGGAATCAACTACCAAGTGGATTCACGGGAGTGGGTCGAC
>LKNH01000202.1 GCA_001564135.1 Halobacteriaceae archaeon Tc-Br11_E2g27
TACCTCGTACTCGTCGGCGGATAGCCCACGGAGGTTTTGCTGGAGCGTCTGAACCATTCTATTATGCTATTTGTTAGAATCAATGTTAAATATTTGGATTCGGGTTGTTTGTGAGACCATGACGGCGGGCGTATCCCCTCCCTACTGCGTCCTCAGAACGCGGAGCGTTCTGATGTGCAAACGAGAACGGAGTGCTCGTTAACGCTACTCGGCCTTCGGCCTGCGTTGTCGTCCGAAAATCTTCGATTTTCGGGATCACGAGAATCTTTGATTCTCGAACGACTCCTTGAGGAAGGGGTCTTGCCCGCCTGCATTTCAGATAAAACACCAGCGCAAACCCTGGAATAAGCGCTTGAATAAACGGGAACTCATAGCCCAGATTGAACAGAAGAACGCCGGCATGGATGCCGAACAAAAACGCGGTCATCACGACGACAAACCAGTCATACTCCGGGCGGAACGCGGCGATGTTCTCGCTGAGCGGGTCAATGCGCGGGATGATTGCAAAGAGTACTAGCAACCCAGCCATCAGCCCCGGAACCAACGCGATTGCTTGCGTTGCTGGCATCGTTCCGCTCGGTTCGCCGGCACTATCCCAGTTCACCACCAGTTCATCCGGCAGCGAAGGTGCTGCTAACAGGCTTGCGACCCCTGCAGCGACGACAAGCAAAACAGCGATACCGAACCGATGATTGCTGTTCATCGTCGTTCTGTTCACTCGTCGGGCTTAAGAAAGCACTCCACAGCTTCAGCTGCTATAAGCGGTCACTCAACGCGCACGACCTTCGAGCGTTCAACGGGCGCAAGCGGCAGGTCGGGAAAGACAACTCGAATACTATATTCAACCCGGTCAGCGGAGCCACCGAAGACGCCGACAGGGAGGGTCGTCTGCCCGAGATACGAATCTTTGGTCGTCATCTCGACACCACTATCGCTTTCCTGTTCGTCCTCTCGAACGAGTACCGACAGCCCTGCGCGCGCACTGCCGCCAACCGATTCGACGGTCACCTCACAGAGTGTACGCTCACCACGGGCGACTGTCTCCGGAAACGCACCCCAGTCAACTTCGATTGCGGGGAGCTCTGATGCGCTTTTGTGGACGCGCTCGGCAACGCCGTCGGCTAGCCCGGCAGCGGTGAGCTCGCTCACAGTTGCTGTTGCCACGTCCGCTGGCGATTGGTAGCCTGCCGCCGCGAGCGAACTTGCTCGCGTCGAGCCGATACCGTCGATAGCGGTCAGCCCGACTGCATCGTCGCTGATGCCGGTCTCGACCCGTGCTTCGAGACGACGAACAAGGTTCGCACCGGTCGGGTCACCAAAGCGGTCGACGATTGCCCGCAACGCCGAGAGCAAGCGCTGGGCGTTCTGTCGAATGACCCACGCATCGCTTCGGAGTTCCGTCGGCGTCGTCGTGTTCATCCCCGAGCGCAGGATAGCAAGCACCTTGCGGTTGCCGGCATCCATCCCGGTTGCCTGCTCGCCAAGCACCGCGTCAATCGCATCCTGTTCTGCCGAGCGGGCGCTGACGCTGTCGAACTCTTCGGCCGCCGAAACGGCACGGAGCGCCCGCTCGCTGGTCAATTCCCCATCGGTCAAATCAGCGAATTGGCGAGCGGTCGGTAAATCGAGATAGTAATCCGAGGCCAGTCGACCAAGTGGCGTCGGTTCGACTGCGGAGCCGTCCATTTCGATAAATTCGTTGCTGACAAGCCAATCGAGGGTCGCTCTGACTTGGTTACTGAGGTCATCACCGGAGGCGTACGCGCTCGCTTGCTGTGCACGAACCCAATAAAAGGTGGTTTCAAGCCAGTCCATCGCATCTTCGACAGACCGAACGTTTCCGAGGGCAATTTCGGCGTTGAGATGTGTTGCGAGGTCACCCGACGGCGGTCCGTCGGCACCCGTCGAGCGCTCGGCGAGTCGGGATTCGATGTTCTTTCCGTGGGAGAGGAGTCGGCGGTAGCGGCTGGCATCGTCACCATCACAGACGACCCAGGCGTATCCCTGGTCGTCATAGCCCGGTCGTCCCGCTCGCCCGAGCATCTGCAGGATATCAAGCGGGCTCATTTCGACCTCTCCTTCGAGCGGGTCGTGGTGAGTCGTATCGCGGATGACCACACACCGGGCGGGGAGGTTTACCCCCCACGCGAGCGTCGAGGTGGAAAAGAGCAGTTCGATGGTACCGTCACGAAACCACTCCTCAACGAGGTTCTTGTCCTTGCGGGCTAATCCCGCATGATGAAAGCCAACACCGTCGAGGACAGATTGGCGAAGCGTGTCATTCTGGAGCTGTTCTGCTGCCTGATGAAACTCGTAGTCACCGCGTGCGCCGACCGGAATGTCTCGGGCAGCGAGTTCGTCGCGGGCTTTCTTCGCTGCCTGCACGGTATCCTGCCGGGAGGCGACGAAGACGAGGGCTTGCCCATCCTCACGGATGTGTGGCTCAGCAAGGTCAAGGGCGCGGTAGAGTCGCCGGTATTTGTCGGCGAAGGCGTTCTCACCGTGGCTGTAGATAGCGACATCGGCTTCGAGCGGGACCGGTCGAACCGACTCATCGAAGGCGAAGGTCGTTTCTTCGGGTGCATCAAGCCACGCAGCAACGTCTTCGGCGTTCGACATGGTTGCAGAGAGTGCAACCACTCGGGGGTCACAGAGTCGGCGGAGTCTGGAAATCGTTACTTCGAGGACGCTCCCCCGGCCATCGGAATCGAGCAGGTGGACCTCGTCGATGACACAGCAGTCGATATCTTCGACGAAGGAGTAACGCCGCGAATCGTGTTTCCGCGTAGCTGAATCAGCTTTTTCGGGGGTCATCACGAGAATGTCGGCACGTTTTGCACGGCGCGGATGCAGGTCGCGCTCGCCGGTGACAACATAGACGGAGTAGCCTAACTCCTCGAATCGTTCCCATTCGCGCTCCTTTTCGTTTGTAAGCGCGCGAAGCGGGGCGAGAAAGAGGGCGGTGCCGTCGGTCGAGAGGGTCTGACAGATTGCTGCCTCTGCAACTGCCGTTTTGCCGCTTGCAGTCGGTGCGCTGACGACGACGTTCTCGTCGCTGTCGAGCAAGGCCGGCACGACAGCCGATTGCATCTCGTTGAAGCGCTCGAACGGAAATGCGTCAGCGAACGCCGGTAGAACGTCTTTGACGGGAACCTGCGATGAAGTCTCGGCTCGACGGCTCACACTGGGTGGCGGGGAGGAGCAAGTATAGGCGTTTCTGTCGCGGGCGAAGGCTGTCAGCTACGTCAGTTTCCGAACCACTCTAAAGACGCCGTCGCGGACCCGGTCAGGGAGGAAACTCGAATAGACGACGAGTTTGGCGAAGGTTCCGACCGGATAGCGAGGGTCGGGGTTTTTCATCCCTGCGACATCGTGGATGACCGTTGCAACCGCATCGGGGTCGAGCGCGAACGGCGCTGCACCCGCCGCGATATTCGCATCTTCGATTGTCTCATAGAGCCAGTCGTAGTCGGGCGTCCGGTCGAATTCGTCCAGTTCGGTTTCGAGGCGGTCGTTGAACCCTGTCTCGACCGGTCCCGGTTCGACAAGAACCACGCTAATATCGAAGGGGTCAACTTCGGCACGGAGCGCATCGCTCATCGCTTCAAGCGCGAACTTGGAGCCGGCATACGCACCGCCACCGGGCGTCGAGAGGCGGCCGTAGATACTTGAGAGGTTGATAATCGTGCCGTCTTCCTGGTCACGAAACAGCGGTAACACCGCACGAGAGAGTCGATGTGGCCCATACACGTTTACGTCGAACTGGTGGTGCAACTGGTCGACCGTCACGTCCTCAAGCGGCCCATAGAGCCCGTAGCCGGCATTGTTTACGAGACAATCGAGTGCGTCAACTTCGTCCTCGATTCGGGAAACGACGCGGTCGATATCCTCCTGGTCCGTGACATCGAGTGCGGCCGTTTCACAGCCAGCCTCCGCGAGGTCTGTGATATCATCAGTGTCTCGGCTGGTCGCATAGACCGTCCAGTCGCTGTCAAGAAACGATTCGGCGGTTGCGCGGCCAATCCCCGACGAACAACCCGTAATGAGCACCGTCTTCTCCATCATATCTCCGATAATGACCTCCTGATAGTTAATTGCCAACGGTCTTGGTCTGTCAAGTGGACACAATTTCGGTTTTGGGCTGCTGTACCAACCAGCGGGGCGAACACTTTTTATTACTTAGTACTATTACCTAGTTGTATGTCCGAATTCGATTCGTTCAGCGATGTCAGCGAAGCACAGGTAACGCGTGCAATCGGTCAGGAATGGACCGAGGAGTTCATGGAGAACACCGACACCGACGTCATCGTTCTCGGTGGTGGCCCGTCCGGACTCGTCGCGGCGAAAGAGCTCGCAGAGCGGGATGTCGATGTGATGATTGTCGAGAAAAACAACTATCTCGGTGGCGGTTTCTGGTTGGGCGGCTTCTTGATGAACAAGCTCACGGTTCGTGACCCAGCACACGAAGTGCTAGATGAAATTGACGTGCCATACAAACCAGCGGAGGAGACAGACGGCCTCTATGTTGCCTCCGGGCCACACGCCTGTTCGGGACTCATCAAAGCTGCCTGCGATGCGGGGGCAAAAGTCCAGAACATGACGGAGTTCACCGACCTCGTAATCCGTGAGGACCACCGCGTCTCGGGGATTGTGATGAACTGGACGCCGGTCCATGCGCTCCCCCGAGAACTGACCTGCGTTGACCCGATTGCCATCGAGACAGACCTCGTCATCGACGCCACCGGCCACGACGCGATGGCGATTTCGAAACTCGACGAACGCGGCGCGCTTGACGTTCCTGGATTGGAGAGCAACGAGGGAATGGACAACAGCGCAGACGACCAGTACGGTGCACCGGGCCACGATTCGCCCGGCCACGACTCCATGTGGGTCGGCCAGTCAGAGGATGCTGTCGTCGAAAAGACGGGGGTCGTCCACGATGGACTCATCGCCTCGGGAATGGCAGTTGCCACGGCCTACGGCCTCCCACGGATGGGGCCGACCTTCGGTGCGATGTTGCTTTCGGGCAAGCAGGCCGCACAGGCTGCACTTGATGAGCTTGAACTCGATGCCTCGCCAGTCGACATGAGCCCCCAGCCAAGCCCCGCTGACGACTAATCGCTCTCTCGACA
>LKNH01000203.1 GCA_001564135.1 Halobacteriaceae archaeon Tc-Br11_E2g27
CAGCATGGTCACCAAAAACCGCGTCCGGGAGTTCAGCAAGAGCAGTGACCTGCTCTCCGTTTTCCGTCTCAACTGCATACACTTCAAGCTCCATCCCGACGGTAAACTCGTCGTTGTCGAGCGAGCCTGCAGTAATTTCCTCTCGCAACGCCTCTGCCTGAGACTCGACGCGCTGCAGAAACTGGTCGGCTGCCTCGTCCGTGAGCGAGCGTTGGACAAGTTCAATCAGTTCCGTCATCTCTCTGTGCTGACCTCCGTTCGCTCACAGTCGTTCATAGCGACCGCACAACGCCATCCGTGAAAATTACGTCGGTTCGGGGCCGCGAAACAACAATCTGTGACCGGTCCGAACTCTCACTCGTCTATCGGCCGATGGGTTGCCCGGTACCGGTGTCTCTTGCCTGCCGCGTCAGCGTCTATTCGTTCCTGCCACCAATCCCCATCAGCAGCATCCTCAGCAATCTCCTCGACAGCATACAGTTGCAATGACTCCTCCTGTTTTGTCATGACGGGAAACCCGTAGGTCTCCGATTCGTACTCGAATTCGTTTCCGGAGTCCCGTCGCTGTTCGACGAACGTACGGTGGTCAGAAAGGCGTTGTCTCCCGACGGATTTGGAAAGGTCAGTGACCGAACCGATGCGGTCTCCAAATACGTCTACAAACGACGACTCAAGTTCGTAGCCGAGCGAGTTCCGCCCGGCAACGAGTGCGGCAAGCGAGGTCGTCCCGGTTCCCCAGAACGGGTCGAGGACAGTATCCCCATAGACGCTGTACATGTTGATGAGTCGGTAGGGAATCTCGAACGGAAATGCGGCGGAACGCTCTCGCAACTCGCCATTTTCGAGGGTCTGTTGTTCGCCGCGAACGTCGGTCCAGAGGTCGGAAAACCACTGATTTCGTTCCTCCCAAAAATATGCTGCTTCATAGCGACGGTCCGCACCGGGTTCGAGCTGTCGGGATTCCGTGCCGTTCCGAAAGACAAGGATGTACTCGTGTTCCAGCGTGACGTAGGCGTTTGGTGGGACCATTCCCGACCCCATGAATTTGGTTCCGGAGTTGACCGGCTTTCGCCACAGGATTTCCGGCAGGGGCACAAATCCGCGCTGCTTGAACGCCTCGATAATTCTGGAGTGGTTCTGATAGACCCGAAACGAATCCCCAACCGAGCGGGTTGCATCCCCAATATTAATACAGGCAATGCCGCCGTCGACGAGCACCCGCGACAGTTCCTCCCAGACCGCATCGAGTTGTGCATGCATTAACTCGAAGGCACGTTCCCCGTCGCCGGCATCCAGGGCTGTCTTCACGTCGCTGTCCAGTTCGCCAAAGACTCCATCCCACATCTCAACCATCGGGTATGGAGGCGAGGTCACGACAAGTTCGACAGCGTCATCAGCGAGTTCGGCTAACCCTCGTGCATCGCCGATAACGATGCCGTGACGCGTTTCCATTGCCGGCAACTCACCCGGCCAGTCGCTTAACGATTCCGACACTCCGAAACCATATGCGTCACCCACCAGATTCACTGTCCCTTCTCCGATAAATTCTAATATGTTGCGATACAATTCAATACAAGCAATGCCAATCACGGAAGATGAATTCCGGACAATTGACGATGATACCCCTGTCGTCGATCTCGGAGCCGATACAACGCAGGGGAGAATCTATCGGTTCCTTCTTGAGAACGCCAACAGGGCGTTCCGCCAGCGCGAAATTGTCGGCTCCGTCAACGTACCACAGGGAAGTGTCGGGCCGACGCTCAAGCGCCTCGAAGAGTACGGGCTAGTCGAACACCGCGGTCGATACTGGAAGATCGCTGACGCCGAACACGCGACCGCCTCCGCCGGACTGCTCGGTGCTGCGTCGGCCGACGAGATTGATGGTGGCTTTTCCGACGAGGAAGTCGACGAGTGGATGGAAACCGCCGTCGAGCCAATCGATGGACACGACGATGATGGCGGTGAGGAAGCCTAAACGATGGCAGGGCGAGGAGATGTCGTATGGGCACCCGACCCGTTCAAATCGGGTGGCGGGAACCCGCGGCCGTGGCTAGTCGTGTCGACGGAACAGCTACCGTATCCCGACGAGGAGTCAATCGCGGTCGCATTCACCACGCAGTCGCACCACCCAGGGGGTTTCGAGGTACCGAGCGAGGCGTGGACTCAGGGCGAACCCAACACACGGAGCTACGTCCTCCCATGGACGGTAGCGACGCTGAAAGAGGAGACGCACGTGGTCGGGATGCAGGGGACAGTTACCGACGAGTTCGCAGACCGTGTCACAACGTCCCTCTGCTCGTATCCCGACCTGACAGTCGTCGAGTAGCCGAACGTCAGCACTGACCGCTTCCAGAGTGATTGGTCTCGCATCCGATGTGCCTTTCCGCTTCGACAGCATCTCTTCCCATATGAACGTAGATTCGCCCGCAAACGCGATGCAGCGGAATTCGGTGAGAGAGGTATGAGCGGTAAAGACGACTACTACAACCGGGCAAAACAGCAGGGCTACCGCGCTCGCTCGGCCTACAAACTCAAGCAACTTGACGAAACAGCGAACCTTCTCAACAGCGGCGATACCGCCATCGACCTCGGAGCCGCACCCGGTGGCTGGTTACAGGTCGCTGCCGAACGCGTTGGTTCGGAGGGGACCGTCATCGGCGTCGACCGCCAGTCAATCGATTCCTTCGAGACGGATGCCACGCTCGAACTCGTCCGCGGTGATATTACCGAGGAGCGAACCCTCGAACTCATCCGCGAGGCTGTCGATGCGGATGCCGACGAAAAGCCGGTTGACGTCGTCCTCTCGGATATGGCTCCGAACATGACCGGCGAGTACGACCTCGACCACGCCCGGTCTGTCCACCTTGCACGTCAGGCGTTTGCAGTCGCAGAGGAACTGCTTGCCACTGGTGGTGACTTTGTCGTGAAGGTATTCGATGGCCGGGACCTGGATGACCTCGAAGCGGATATCGAAACCGAATTCGAGTACGTGCGACAGGTCCGACCTGATGCATCCCGTGATGCTTCCTCGGAACTCTATTTGGTTGCAAAGAACCGACTGACTGCACCGGTTCGAAGCGGCGACGAACTCTCCGTCGAAATCGTCGATATGGGCGCAGAAGGCGACGGCATTGCTCGCGTTGAAGGTTTTACGGTCTTCGTTCCGGATGCTGAGCAGGGCGAGTCAGTCGAGATTCGTATTGAGGATGTGAAACCGAACTTTGCGTTTGCTGAGCGGGTTTCGTAGTCGCTGTTTTGTGAATTCCCAATATAACCTTTGAAGGTATTATATATGGTGCCTACAAAGGAAACAATCTCTCCAATTATTACCTTTGAAAGAATTAATGCCGTATATGGTTAACAGACGCACTGGGAGTTTGAAGAAAGGGTGCAACGCCAATAAGTTCACAGAGCCAGTACAGCGTGTATGACTGGCCCACACCAGAACCAACAACTGCGAACGGCAGGAGAGTCACTCGACGATGCACAGGCGGCAGTCATTCTCGTCCACGGTCGGGGTGCAACGGCACAGAGCATTCTCGGGATGGCCGACGAATTTGAGTATCCAGATATTGCCTATCTCGCTCCACAAGCAGCCAACCGAACGTGGTATCCACAGTCGTTTTTGGCCCCTGTCGAGCAAAACGAACCGGGTCGCTCATCCGGGTTGCAAGTAATTACGAGCCTCGTTTCGCAGGCAAACGACGCCGACATTCCAACCGAGAAGATTCTCGTTCTGGGCTTTTCACAGGGTGCCTGTCTCGCAAGCGAGTTTATTGCCCGAAACCCAACGCGATACGGTGGGCTCGCTGCACTCAGTGGTGGCTTGATTGGTGACACGATAGAGCCAGATTCGTTTGATGGGTCGCTCGATAGCACACCTGCATTCTTCGGCTGTAGCGACAGCGACCCCCACATTCCAGAGGAGCGGGTTCACGACTCTGCTGCTGTTTACGAGCAACTTGACGCATCGGTAACGAAGCGACTCTATCCCGGGATGGGTCACGGCATCAACGAGGACGAACTCGAATTTGTTGATGGGATGGTTGGAGCCCTCGTCGAGTAGGAAACAGCCGTCCGAGCGCACATCCCTCCGGGAGAAATGCCGCCATCGTTTTCTCGGTGGCATGTGACGGAGTAGATATGGAATTTCAGTCGACACCGATTGATATTGGGACAACACGTCCGCTCGTGTTGGTCCATACGGATGACGCAGCGGAACTGGGGGCGCATCCGCTTGACCGCGTTCGAATCACCTACAATGGTGCAACAACGACAGGCATCGTCAAAATAACTGAAGAGCTGGTATCTCCGGGCACGCTGGGCGTTACTGAACCGCTCCACGACATCGACGGTGCCGTCTCCGTTACGCTCGCCAGAGCACCGGAGTCAGTCGAATATATCAAAAAGAAACTGGATGATATCGAACTCGAACAACACGAACTCGAATGCATCGTTCAGGACATCCACGAACACCGACTGTCGGATATTGAGCTGAGTGCGTACGTCTCCAGTATTTACACTAACGGGCTCTCGCTTGAGGAAACAAAGATGCTCACGCAGGCGATGAGTGATATCGGCGAACAACTGAGCTGGGACACGCCAATTGTTGCAGACAAACACTCTATCGGCGGCGTTGCCGGCAACTGTGTCACGCCGATTCTCGTCGCAATCGTCACTGCTGCGGGCGTGACCATGCCGAAAACCTCCTCCAGAGCAGTGACTTCTCCGGCCGGAACGGCGGACGTGATGGAGGTATTCTGTCCGGTTGAGTTCAGCATCGACGAGATACAGGATATCGTCACCAGGACGAACGGCTGTCTCATCTGGGGTGGCGGGGTCAACCTCTCACCGGCCGATGACGAGATTATCCGTGCGGAAAATCCACTTTCGGTCGACCCGCCCGGCCAGCTGATGGCCTCCGTCCTCTCAAAAAAACAGAGCGCCGGTTCGACCCACGTGATTATCGACATTCCGTACGGCGAAGGGGCCAAAGTCGAGAGCCTCGTCGCCGCTCGTGAGCTGGCACACGATTTCAACCGAGTCGGCGCACATCTCGGGCTGGACGTCACCTGTGCGATTACCC
>LKNH01000204.1 GCA_001564135.1 Halobacteriaceae archaeon Tc-Br11_E2g27
CAGCAGTCACGGCCACGAACGCAGGCAACTTGCGGCGACCAATCCGGCAAAAATCGAGGAGATACGGCAACTGCTCGGAAGCGAACCTGGCAAACAGGCACTTGTTTTTGTCGAGTATCTCGAACAGGGACGGGAAATTGCCGATAGGCTCGATGTGCCCTTCATCAGCGGCGAGATGCCACATGCCCAGCGCGAGAAATTTTTCGAGCAGTTCAGACAGGGAACGCTCTCGACGCTCGTTGTCTCCCGCGTTGGTGACGAGGGAATCGACCTTCCGAGCGCGGAACTTGCCATCGTCGCCTCCGGACTGGGCGGGTCGCGTCGACAGGGAGCACAGCGTGCCGGTCGGACGATGCGACCCACCGGCCGTGCACAGATGTATATTTTGGCAACGCGGGGGACTCGTGAGGAGGATTTCGCCCGTAGGCGGACGCAGTATCTCGCCGAAAAGGGCGTTCGGGTCACTGAACGCGATAGCGAAGCCCTAGAGCCCGATGGCTCGTGACCTGCGATAGCTGTTGCTCACTTGTTTGAAAACACGTCGAGCGTTATGAACGCTCGAACAGTGCCGTTGCTCAGTATGAAACTGGTGTGAGAAAATCCGTTCAGCCGAATTTAGAGACGGGTCAGATTCGTGGCCCGTGGTCCTTTCGGAGCGTCCTGGATTTCGAATTCAACGTCCTGTCCTTCCTCGAGGTCCGGGCCGCCGATGTCTTCCATGTGGAAGAACACATCATCGTCCGCATCCTCTGTCTCAATGAAACCGTAACCGCCTGTGTCGTTAAAGAAATCGACCGTTCCTTCTGCCATTGCCTTTGGAGAGTGATGACCACCACGGATAACCCTTCCGGAGTGGACAGCTCTATGTCGGTCGCTACCGTGGGGGATGCAACTACTTTTTCAGTCACAGAAATACTGTAACAAAAAGAGCTGTCCGTCGATAGCGTGGACGTCAACGCCGGTGATGGTAAACTGGTCATCCTCCCACCCGTCAGTTCCTAAAATTCCATCTGCGAGTGCAGTACCGGCTTCCTCAGCGGTTGTGTCCTCGTCGTAGCTAATCCCTCCGGGATAGCTCGTCGCGCTTGTCGAACATTCTTGCCCGAGCAACTCCCGCAACTCATCCTGGTCGGGTGGTTCGCCCCCTTCAAACTCCTGTATGACGTGCATTTGATTCCGGTAGGTGGCAATCTCATCGAGGCCTCCTGTCCGTTCAAGAGGGGCAACACCGGCTGCCTCCCGTTCGTTATTTACGGCATTAAGGTAGGCCTGTTCAACCGCAGCCAAATCGAGGCCGTTGGCTTCAGTTGCCTCTCCTGGTGGGTCTACACTCGGTACGTCATCGCTCGGGAATCCCGGCACATCGGCTAGCCCCAACGCACCGACTGCAAAAATACCGGCAAGCGCCAGCACCACAACGAGTGCCACTGCGTATTGCGGGGTAAGAAGGTCAAAATAGCTCGGAACAGCAAGTTCCGCGTCAGCGACGGCTTTCTCTTCCTGTTCGAGGGTCTGGTTGCCACACCGGCTACATGGTGGCGAGTGCTTGGGATGCTCTCGGCCACACTCGGTACAGACCCAGACGGTCGTCGTTTCGAGGGCCGCCCGGTTATTTCCTGTGTAATCGCCGGGTCGCTCGGTGAGATTTGACTCGTCGATTGTGACCGTTTCGCGTTCCAGCGTCGCGTTGTTACACCGGCTACAGGGCGGCGAGTTTTTCTGGTGGTTCCGCCCACACTCGGTACAGACCCAGACAGTCATCGAGTCAGGGTCGCTTTCGTCGCCTGCGGCCTGCTGGACGATGGCCTTCTCGTATTTACCATGCCCGCAGTTATCACACGGTGGGTCGTTCTCCTCGTGGGGTTTACCACACCATTCACACCGCCATTCCATCGAGTATTCGTTAGGCTGTTACGAGCAAAAGGGTGGCGTTCTCGCGGTTGTTTCTCTCACCGTCTGACCGGGATACCGCGTTCGGCGAGATACTCTTTGGTCTCCTCAATGGAGTACTCATCAAAGTGGAATATCGAGGCTGCCAGGGCGGCATCCGCATCCGCTTCGGTAAACACTTCATAGGCGTGTTCGGGGCTGCCACAACCGGAAGAGGCAATTACCGGTGTCGAGACAGCATCACAGACAGCACGCATTAGCGGGATATCGTATCCATCCTTCGTGCCGTCGGCGTCGATGGAGTTGACGAAGAGTTCGCCAGCGCCGCGGGATTCGGCCTCCTGTGCCCATTCGACGACATCCACGCCGGTCCCCTCGCGGCCGCCTTTGACCGTACACTCAAACCAGCAGGACTCGCCGTCAACCTCAACATAGTGTTCACCTTCCCCGTCGAATCGGCGGCGGGCGTCGACGGAGATGACGATACACTGGTTACCGAAGGCGGTTGCGCCCTCGGTAATCAACTCTGGGCGGTCCAGTGCACCGGTGTTTATCGAGACTTTATCCGCGCCAGCGCGGAGGGTTTCTTTGATATCCTCGCGGGTTCGGATGCCACCGCCGACGGTCAGCGGGATGAACACTTCGTCGGCGACTGCACGGACAGTATCGAGCATTGTTTCTCGCCCCTCAGCGGAGGCGGTGATGTCGAGAAAGACGAACTCGTCGGCACCGGCCTCGTTATAGGCTTTTGCCATCTCGACTGGGTCACCGGTGTATTTGAGCTCCTCGAAGTTCACGCCGGTGTAGACGGCGGCGTTACCCTCGTCGTCGAGGTCGACATCGATACAGGGGATGATTCGCTTAGTCAGCACAGGCAGCTATTCGCCGCATGCAGGTTTATATCACTCGCTTTTTGCAGTTCCCACAGCGAACTGAGCGCTCTCCGGTAAACCGAAGTACCCCGACCTGCAATCGTCAGCTATGGCAGATAACGAGACGAGTGCGGATGCGTACGACCCGGAATCGCCGACGCCACCGGCGCGTGAACCACCGATTCGGAGCACGGCCCCACAGAGTGAGTTTACAGGCGGGCAGGTCGCGCTGGGACTGGTTGTCCTCGTGATTGGACTGGCACTTACCTTTGGACTTGGTCTTGTGTTGGCGTGACCAACGAGACGGACTCAACAGCACGAGATTGTGACTTGCTATCACAGGAATTGGCCGGTTGCGATGAGAACGTTAAAGACATCCACCACACTACGGGCACATGCGCCCGGGTGGCTTAGCTGGACATAGCGCCGCACTCATAGGGTACATTTGAGCGGCACACTCCGGCATTCCCGCAGGGGGGTTCCCCCTGCACCTGGGATATGCGGAGATCGAGGGTTCGGAGCCCTCCCCGGGCATATTCTACGGAAAAGCGAACGACACGAGCGATAGCTCTGGCTTGCGTTCGATAGCAGTCGTAAAATAACCTAAAATGAGCAAATTCTGTCGTCTCGTCCCGGCAAACGGCCATTAATACAGCGCGAGAACTGCTGTGCAACGTGAGCGTGCCACCAATCTCATTTGCTAATAGGAACTTCTTACTTTTCTTATTCTGTGAGTAACAAAACTGACACTCTTGGTCAATAGGGCCTACAGACTATGAGACAGAGTTTTGACAGTGATAGGTCGAATGTATATTCCGGGTCGGACGTAACTCAGCGCTCTACTGGCCCACAGAGACGCTCGGAAAGTCCTACAGTAACTACTTCTGACAGGGTGGTGGCCATCCATCAGCCTAACTACCTCCCGTGGCTTGGACTCTTTCATAAACTGTCTCGAAGCGACATGTTCGTGATACTCGATGATGTCGAGTATACGACCAACTCGTGGACGAACCGGAACAAAATCAAAACGCCTGATGGGTGGACCTGGCTGACCGTTCCAGTTCACGACACTGGTGGTCCGATTGCCGAGGTTGAAATTGTCACGAGCGAACCTTGGCAAGAGACACATCGCAAGAGTCTCAAGCACAACTACGGCAAAGCTAAACACTTTGATACGTATGCGGACCGATTTATGGACATTTACGAAACTGATTGGGAGCTGCTCGGCCGGTTAAATATTACCCTTCTTCAGGAACTCATCGAACTCCTCGATATCGACTGTGAAATTGTCTACTCTTCGGAATTCGATGTTGGCTCCGCAAAGACGGGTCGGCTCGTCGAGCTTTGTACTGAGTTGGAGGCAGACTGTTATTTTTCCGGCCAAGGTGCCAAATCATATCTCCAGCCAGAGCAGTTCCGGGCGGCCGATATCGAGATTGTCTATCAATCGCTAGAATACCCCGAGTACGACCAGCGGTTTGATGAGTTCATCCCGAACCTTTCGGTGGTCGACCCGCTGTTTAACGTCGGTGCTGAGACCACGAAAGAACTCATCGAAAACGCGTGACTGCGTGGTGATGTACCTCTACTATCGTTATTCGTCGAGTTCGTCCTCTTCGAAGGTTGCAGAAATTGTCACTCGGTCGTCGTCGAACTCAAATGAAACATCTGCTGATTCGGTGTCAAACTCGCTTTCAATCTCCCCTTCGAGGCCGTCATCAAGCACATCAAAAAGCAAGCCAGCATCGGCAGTTACTTCGTCATCGGTAATAGCTAACCCGCCTGCAAAGCCAGTCGCCTGGTCGATAACGTCATCTGCTGGGAGCATCTCGCCGTCATCCAACTCGTCATCGTCTTCCTCTTCCACCGTCCCGTCGTCGACGTAGCCAACCAGTGCAACCTCGCTTTCTTCGATGACCGAGAGGAGCCAGTCGAATTCTTCAAACTCGTCGACAGCGGCCGTCCGTTCGCCTTCGATGGTTTCGATAACATGGTCGAGCTGGTCGCGGTTTTCAGCAGCCAGCAACTCATCTTCACTGACAGCGATTGCAGATTCGATTTCAAAGCCGAACTCGTCGTCATCGTCGTCATCGTCGACTGATTCGTAGATGGTAAATCCAGCTTGCTCGTCGGTCTGTTCGTGTTCGACGTCCGCCTCCTGTTCGATACGGTCGGTAATCTCCTCCGTTTCGATGTCGCCGGTGATGACGACTGTCTCTCCGGTGAGGAGGAGTTCGGTAACCTCAGTATCGTATTCCTCCATCGCATCATCGTCAATCAGGTCTCCAAGTCCGGCGCTTTCGAGCGAAAA
>LKNH01000205.1 GCA_001564135.1 Halobacteriaceae archaeon Tc-Br11_E2g27
CAAAACCCCTACGTATGGCCCAAGAGACAGTTAGCCACGAGGAGGGAGCAATTTACGAGTTCACGCCCGAACTGGACCCAATCAGTTCGGTTGAACCGGGAACTGCACTGACAATCAAGACACGCGACAGCCTCGATGGGGCGGTCCAGTCGGACTCTGAGGTCATCGAGACGATTCCCGATGAGGTGAATGCAGCGACCGGTCCAATTGCCGTCGAGGGGGCAACACCGGGAGACGTTCTCAAAGTCGAAATCGAGGAGGTCCGCCTGACAGAGCCAGCAGGACGCGTTATCACCATTGATGGGTTCGGATTGCTCGACGGCGAACCGGATATCGAGGCCCCGAAATCTCGCATGACGCCAGTTGACGGTGAGACGATATCCTTTGATGGCATTGAGATACCCGTCGACCCTGTTATCGGGACGATTGGGGTTGCCCCGGAAACGGAGTCCTATACGACGCTCGTTCCACATGACCATGGTGGGAATCTCGATACGACGGATATCACGGCAGGCAACACGGTCTATTTCCCGGTCTTTCAGCCAGGTGGTCAACTTGCGATGGGCGACTGCAAGGCTGCGATGGCCGATGGCGAGATGTGCGGCACTGGCTCGGAAATTGCCACCGATATCGATATCACTGTCGACCTCATCGAAACTCCCGAAATTGACTTGCAGCGCCCGCTCGTTGAGACGGCGGATGCGTGGAAGACGCTTGCAAGCGCGGAAACGATGGAGAAAGCCTGTAAACTGGCAAATCAGGACGCTATCGCGCTGCTCGCGGCGGAGCACGACTTCGACTCAACTGACGCATACATGTTTTCGAGCCTTGTCGGCGGGCTAGAAATTAGCCAGGTCGTTGACCCACTTGTAACCGTTCGAAATGCGATACCGAAGACGTATCTTTCTCACCCGTTTTAATCTTCATTCACTACATGTGCGAATAAAAACAAGTCCTTCTTGCGCACTCTCCAGACCCTTTTTCAGAATTCTCGTTTGTAACGGCCCCACACTGGCGAAAATCCCATCACGCTGAGCTAATATGTTATAAAAACAATAAACTGGTTTATAATCTGTAAATCAACACATCTATATTGCTGGAAATAAAAAGCACAATTGCCGAGTTGGGGGAGACAATACCGGACCGTGCCTCTGACAGATTTTCCCGGAATTTGTCCCCAACCGGCGTTTTCTGACAATCTCTAGTAGCTGCTGTGCTCGCGTGCCCACTGGAGTCCTTTCACGTTCTGAAAACGCTCGACACTCCTCATAGTAACCCGGTACGAACAGCGAGTGTATGAGTTCGGATACAGGAGAGCTATACGTTCTGCGAGAAGGCGATGGTGAGTGGGAACAACCGATACCGCTGCGGGAGGTTGTCTTCGAACGACTCGAAGCCGAGGGCGGTCTTTCGCCGGATACCCTTGCGGACTTTTCGACCTACGTCGACAGAGCTGACCTTGCGGCCGTACTCGATGGGGAAGGAGACGAACAACTCTCTTTTTCGGTTGAGGGCCACACCGTCACCGTCACGGCTGACGGCGAGATAACGGTTACCTCCTGATAGTATTTTTCCACGAGTCGTCTGTCACAACTCCGCTTCGAACATCCATTTCCAGAGGAAATACGCCATCCACGACAGATAGAGCGTGAAGACGATAAACCAGACTGCTATCTGGACGAGATGATGTGGGTAAATGACGTAGGCGAAAAAGAGCAACGCGAGCGAAGCGACCAGGATGGCAGCATCATACCGGTCGAAAGATGGAAAAAACACCATTACAGGCCTCTTTTTCTGCGAGCGTAAAATGCGTAGCGGTTGTATCTCTCTGGCTAATACGGTGGTGGGATAACGGTACCAGTTCGATTGGTTGAAGCGGCTTCGATTCAACCTCCCGAGTGTGTCTCGCCGCGAACTCTTTGGCTCCCTCTGTGCGATGGTGTTTCTGGTCAATCTGGCCCGACTTATCTTTGCACCGCTGGTCCAGCCTGCTGCCGCCGATTTCGACGTGACTGCAGCGTCGCTGGGTGTCGTCGCCAGTGCTGCATGGCTCGGCAGCGCCTCCCCACGCCTTCCGACCGGCTACCTTCTGACCCGATTTCCCCGCCACTGGATCGTTGCGGCGACCGGAACCTTGCTGATTTTCACTGCGACGTTCACTGGCTTTTCCCAGTCAGTGACGCATCTGACCATCGGCGCGTTCCTTATGGGTCTCTCAAGCGGGATGTATTTCATTGCGGGTTTGCCGCTCGTGAGCGAACTGTTTCCAACGCGGGTTGGAAAAGCAATCGGCATCCACGGATTGGCAGGTCAACTTGCCGCAGTTATCGCTCCGCTTGCGCTCAGTGCGATACTGATTGTCGGCAACTGGCGAACGACGTTCTTCCTGATTGCAATACTCGCTGCCATCACGACAGCGTGGTTGCTGGTTGCCAGCCGCCGGACTGACCTGCCGGAGGCTGGGTCGGCAGACAGGAGTCTCATTGCTGCCGGCAAGGCACAGTGGCCGACAATTCTCACTGGTATCGCCTTCATCGGTGCGGCTGGCTTTCTCTGGAACGGCCTGTTCAATCTGTACGGAGATTATCTCGAAGTGGTCAAAGGAATTGACCCGGAAACGGGTCGAATCTTGCTGTCAGTGATGTTCGCGGCCGGGTTGCCCGCATTTCTCGTCACCGGTCTTCTCGCTGACCGCCTGCCGAACATCCCGTTGCTCATTGCCATCACCGTCGCGTTCGTCCTGTCGGTGCTTGCGCTGACTGTCGCGGAGGGGATTGTGACAATTGCGCTCGTCAGCATCATCCTCGGCTACAGCATCCACTCGCTGTTTCCGGCTATCGATACCTACATGCTCTCATCGCTTCCTGACCACCACCGCGGCAGTGCCTATGCGCTCTTTTCGGCAACCATGATGTTTATTCAGGCGCTTGGCTCTGGAACCATCGGGACGGCGGTCTCCCGTGGCGCAAGTTATACGGTTATCTTCCAGTCGCTTGCGGTCCTCGTTGGCCTTCTCATCTTCATCATGGTCCTTATGCACCGGGCAGGCTGGCTCCCTACTGGCGGACGACCGGGAGAAACGCCGTCGCAGTCGATGCCATGAAGCTTGCTCACGGATGGATGTCTATCCCTGTCAGTTTACCATGGCTCGTTTTTCACGCCGATAACGTAGGCAAAGACGTTTGTCGAGATGTGCAAGATTACCGTCAGCACAATTACGACAGCAAGGACGGGGAGGGTAAACGTCTCGAGAAACCATGATGGTTTGACAATAAAGGCAAGTGCCAGCGACCCGACGACGAAATCTAATTGGTCGATGCCGGGAAAGGGCGCACCGCGCTGGCGGCCAGTTCGTCGCTTGAGAAAGGAGGCTCCGATATCGCCGAGCATCGCACCGAACGGGAGCGCAAGCACGACAAGTGCCGGAAATATCGGCAGCGAAACACTGAGCGTCTCACTGACTGTTGGGGCGAGTTGATTCAACAGGAGTGCAAGTGCTGCGCCGGCCGCCGTTCCAGCGGCCGTCCCGCGCCAGGTTTTCCCGTCGCCGAGCAATCGGCTGCCACCTAGCATTCGCCCACCGTCGATTGGTCGGCCGCCACCAGCGAGGACTGCCACGTTATTCGGAATATATGCGGGTAACATGACCCAGAACGCAATAATGACGACTGCAACAATCTCCATAGCGGGTGGTTGTGTGGCATGGCTTTAGTCTCAATGATTTGGTCTGGCTGTTGGCATGCTGACACTGCCGGACGTGAAGCTACTGATTCCAGTTGTGGCGTGAAACCACGTCCGGCAGTCTGATAATCCGGCCGACCCAACGTTCATCTATGATACCTCCAGTTGCATCCCAGTTTCTTGCGGGCGAGACCGAAGCCGAGGCGATAGCACATGCCGAGCATCTCACTGAGCATAACATGGGCGCGATTCTCAATCTGCTTGGCGAGCATTACGAGGACCGCTCGGAGGCAGCGGCTGATGCCCGCACCTACCGCCATCTTGTCGATGATATCACAGGGACGGATATCGATGCCTGCCTGTCTGTCAAACCGACACAGCTCGGCCTCGATATCAGCGAGGATTGTTTTCGTCTCAACCTTGACCCACTTGTCCGACACGCGTACGAACACGACGTCTTTGTCTGGATAGATATGGAGGATTACGAGACGACCGACGCCACGCTCCGGGCCTTCGAGGACCACGCAACCGAATACGGTAACGTCGGTGTCTGCATACAGGCGAACCTCCGCCGGACGAAAGGCGACCTCGAACGACTGGCCGACCTGCCCGGCAAAGTCAGACTCGTCAAAGGGGCGTACAACCCTCCGACGGCCATCGCCTACGGCTCAAAAGAACGCATTAACAGAGAAACCAAAGAGTGTCTTCGGTACATGTTCGAACACTTTGAGGACGGCGTTGCACTCGGTAGCCACGACCCGGAACTGATAACGCTCGCTGCTGACCTCCATGCACAGTACGGAACGCCATATGAACTGCAACTGCTGATGGGCGTCCGGGACAGTACACAGTATGATCTCGCAAAACACCACGAGGTCTGGCAGTATGTCCCCTACGGCAGGAAATGGCCATCGTATTTCTACCGACGGATGACCGAACGCACCGAAAATATCGGGTTTGCATTTCAGGCGCTTAATCCGCTCTCCTAATCCAGCCGTGACCGCGGTCGGGGCGAACGTCTGTTTCCTCTCCTGTTGGCCGGTTGAACAAGGTACTTGAGCGACGCTCTCGTAGCCTGTCATATGACTATCCTCATCTACGGTGCGTACGGATATACCGGCGAACTTATCGCCCGTGAAGCCGCCGAACGCGACCTCGATTTCTGTGTCGGGGGGCGAAACGGCACGAAAACGCGGGGGCTGGGTATCGAACTCGGGGTCGAATCGCGAGTGTTTCCGGCCGACCGTGCAGCCGATAATCTGGACGATATCGACATCATCCTGAACTGTGCCGGCCCGTTTGTCGAAACCTACGAGCCAATCGTCGAGGCCTGTTTTGAACACGGTGTCCACTACGTTGATATCACCGGCGAGTTCCCGGTCTTCGAGG
>LKNH01000008.1 GCA_001564135.1 Halobacteriaceae archaeon Tc-Br11_E2g27
CGTTCGGCCAGTTCGCCGGCAGTTCGCAGCAGGTCGAGGGCACGCCGGGCGTCACCGTGTTCCTGTGCAGCGAAGGCCGCACAGAGCGGGATGACGTCGTCCGTGAGCGCGCTATCTTTAAACGCAACGCTTGCACGGTGGGTTAGAATATCCCGAAGCTGGTTGGCGTCGTACGGCGGGAAGACGATTTCTTCCTCACCGAGGCTGGATTTGACCCGTGGGTCAAGGAAATCGGTGAATTTCAGGTCGTTGGAGATACCGATAATCGACACCCGGGAGTGCTCCAGTTCGGAGTTCATCCGAGAGAGGTTATAGAGCGTATCATCGCCGGATTTCTCGACGAGTTTGTCGATTTCGTCAAGCATGATGACGACCACGCGCTCGCGGTAGTCGACGGCGTCGAAAAACGAGCTATATACCCGGTCCGTCGGCCAGCCGGTCATGGGTACCTCATCGAATGCCTCCCGCTCCGTTTCAAGCTGTGTGATTCGTTGGCTAATCTCCGACTCGTTGTCGAACGTGGTGCCCTCCAGTTGACTCTCGGTGTCATCGGCACCCATCAACGATTCAAGCTTATGAATACGCTCATCGATTGCTTCCTGATTACTCTCGATGAATTTGTTTGCCAGTTGTGCGAGAACACGATACTGCGTATCAGTGACCTCGCAGTTGATATACTCGACTTCACAGGGAACTTCGTATTTTTCGGAGGTGGCTTCAAGTTCGTCGCTGACGAATTTTGCACTGGCAGTCTTTCCAGTTCCTGTTTTCCCGTAGATGAGAATGTTTGAGGGGGTATCCCCTCGAAGTGCCGAGACAAGAATTGTCGCCATCGTATTGATTTGTTCTTCCCGGTGTGGGAGCTTTCGTGGCGTATATGCTGGGCGGAGAACCTCCTTGTTCTCAAAGATTGGTTCACCGCTCAAGAGGTCATCAAAGAGACCCGGTGATGCTTCATCATCGTCGTCGGCCTCCTCTTCAAGTAGCGCGTCAAAATGTGTCTCACGCGTTTCAGTTGGTTCTCGCGTGCGCGAGTCGAACGAGTTCTCCGAAAGGGGCTGGTCTGCATCCTCCGAAAGAGGCTGCTCTCCAGAAGAATCAGCGTCGTCACTGTTAGAACTACTACCCGCTGACTCGTCATCTGTTGCAGTTGAACTGGTGTCACCTGCCAGTTCCCGACCGCTCCCATCCGGCCGGTTGCCTGAATCCGTCATAGTCGTTTTGTAACCCCTTTGTTTCAAGTGGAAAACCCACGGCGCGTCCGTGATGTTTCCGTACGGCCCGTCTATCCCGCCGATTTGGCGGGTGTTGTGGACAGTCGATGTCCAGTTGAACCAGATGAAATGGCGGGTGAGCACCTATTAAATATTACGGTTACATAGTAAACAAGTGTGAGTAAAGCTAGCAACGAGTACAGAAGACGGATGGGAACGATTTTGTGACTGGTCAGCTGGTCAGTACGAAACTGAGTTTTGGAGAGACCAGATTTCCAGAGGGACCAGAGTATACCGGATAAACCAAAGGATGGATAGAATTGAGTATGGTTATAGCTATCATTGTTCATGGAACCCCCCCACCCCTTTGTTTCGGGTGGAACAGGAAAAAGAAGGGTGGGGGTTACAGCAGACGAATAGTTGGCTGTTTATCTAGGAAAGATTTAAGTAGTAATCAGTAAAACCAAAACCGTAGTGGGGAAAATAAAACATTGTAACTCTAGACTAGTATATTTTACTAGAACTTCTAGAAATAACGTCTAGTACAAACTAGACTAGATTCTCAAAGTTAGTTTCTTACCGTGGTTTCCCTAGCTAGTTCGTTCGACATGAAATAGAGGCGTTCACGATTTCTCGAGTCTGCACCCACTCTCTTTCGGCGTTCCACCTGAAACGAAGGGGTGGGGGGCCTCAATCATATCTTGCTACCAATCAACGTGACTCCAGATAACATGGTATGTGCACACTCTTCTGTACAGTCAGTTGTCCTAGTGGATACCACCACTGTTCAATGAGCTCCAAAGTTAGTCGTCCGTTCAACTCAATTTTTATTTCACGGGAAACAGGGCTGTCTTTCGCTGAGAATAATATATTTCCAACCGAAATGGTGGGTAATCATACATATGTCTGACATACCATTAAGTATACAGGGTTGGCTTATTCTCTCAAGCCCCAACCGGGGCCGGAGGATTTAGGATGGGACTGCTCACAGGACTCAGATCAAGCATATCGCGGGCAGCATCGACGTTGTTCTCCGACGAGGAGTCGAAACGCATCGGCATTTACGGACCACCAAATGCCGGGAAGACGACGCTTTCAAACAGAATTGTGCGCGACTGGACCGAACACGGCGATGCCGTTGGTCCGGAGAGCCACATTCCACACGAAACGCGCCGCGCGCGTCGGCGAGAGAACATCGAAATCGAACGCGACGGGAAAACCGTTACCATTGACGTGGTTGATACGCCCGGTGTGACGACAAAAGTCGATTACACCGAGTTTCTTGAACACGACATGGAAAAAGAGGACGCTGTCCGGCGCTCTCGTGAAGCAACCGAGGGTGTGGCCGAGGCCATGCACTGGCTTCGTGAGGATGTCGACGGCGTCATCTACGTGCTCGATTCCACGACTGACCCGTTCACGCAGGTCAATACGATGCTCATTGGTATCATCGAGAGTCAGGACCTCCCTGTGTTGATTCTCGCGAACAAAATCGACCTTGAGGATTCAAGCGTCCAGCGCATCCGCAATGCGTTCCCACAGCACGAGACAATTCCGCTCTCTGCACTTGAAGGGGACAACATGGACGAGGTCTACGACAACATTGCGGAGTACTTTGGGTGATATCATGCCGGAAGTGAAACCACGTGACGGAGTAAGAATTGATTTGATAAGCGGCGAACGAATGGACGGCCTCGCGAGCATGGAGAAGATTCGGATGATTCTCGATGGCGTCCGCGATGGCAATATTGTCATCCTTGAGGAAGGACTTTCGCCGGACGAGGAATCGAGACTCATCGAGGTGACGATGACCGAAATCAGCCCCGACGAGTTCAATGGCATTGAAATCGAGACGTATCCACGTAAGGAGACGGCCGATGCCAGCTTCCTCGACCGGCTGATGGGTCGCGAGTCAGCAAAGAAACTGACGGTTATCGGCCCAGCGAATCAGATTGAGACGCTGCACAAAGACGAGACGCTGATTCAGACGCTCGTCTCACGAAAGTAGCCCATAGGAACCACATATGCCACACCAGTGTACAGATTGCGGGCGGGCGTTCGATGACGGCTCGAAAGAGATGCTTTCGGGCTGTCCGAACTGCGGCGGCACGAAATTCCAGTATAAACCTGCTGGAACGAGTGATTCGGAGTCGACAGCCGAACCAGCGGAGCCGCCGGAGCCACCTGAACCAGCAGTTGATAGCACAGTTGCCCGCACCGTCGGGAACGCTGCAACTGCAGTGAGGGACCTGGTGAGCAGTTCGTCTGCTGACTCGCTGGACGATTCTGGTGGTCAATCAGAGCAATCACCGACGAGTGTAACAGAACAACGGCCTGCCGAAAACCACGCACAGGCAAGCGCACGAAGCGAAGTTGTTTCGCGTGATGAACTCCCGCCAGCACCTGAACGGTTCCGGGCTGCTCCACAGACAACCCAATCGGGCCAAACGACACATTCTCCACCCGAACCGGAGGGGGTCACGAGAGATGAGGGGAATTCTCCTTCGAAGCCCCCTGCTTCAACTCCAGATGACTCGACCGCTGAGACAGCTGATTCTCAAGACGACTCGCACGAGGAATCTTCCCGTCCTGACCTTTCCGAACTTCGGAAGGAGCTCAACGACCAGTTCGAATCGATTCGTGTGGTCGAGCGTGGGCAGTACGAACTCAATTTGATGGAGCTGTACGACCGTGAGGAGTACATTATCGCGCTTCAGGAAGACGGCAAATACACGATTCAGGTTCCCGAACGCTGGAACGACTAGCTCCGATATTTTCCAACTATCCGAGATACAGGTCGGGTACCTTTATCCATCTCTCTTGCTAGTATATCGCTATGCCAGCAATTGAAATTGATGGGTTGAGCAAACACTTTGGCGAGGTGGTTGCTGTCAATGATCTTAATTTGACTGTTGAGGAGGGTGAAATATTCGGATTTCTCGGACCGAACGGGGCTGGAAAATCGACAACAATCGATATTATTCTGGATTTTATCCGGCCAACAGCAGGCTCTGTCAAGGTTCTTGGATACGATGCACAGGATGAAAGTCTCGATGTTCGTCGCCGCACTGGTGTCCTCCCGGATGCCTACCACGTCTATGACCGACTCACCGGTCGGCAACATCTCGAATTTGCAATTGAACTCAAAGAATCGGACGAAGAGCCGATTGCGATGCTCGAACGCGTCGGAATTGCAGATGCAGCAGACCGGAATGCAGGTGGCTATTCGAAAGGGATGAAACAGCGTCTCGTCATGGCAATTGCTCTCGTCGGGGACCCGGACCTCCTTATCCTCGATGAGCCATCGACAGGGCTTGACCCAAACGGTGCAAAGGAGATGCGAGATATCATTCTCGAGGAAAATGAACGCGGGACAACGGTCTTTTTCTCTAGCCACGTCATGGAGCAAGTTGAAGCGGTCTGTGACAGAGTGGCGATTATCAACCGCGGACAGCTCGTTGCCGTTGATTCAGTCGCGGGACTCCGCTCGGCAACGGACTCCCGGGAAACAATCTATCTGCAGGTCGAACAACTCTCGGATGAAATTCTCTCTCAGATTGAGGGAGTTGCTGGCGTCGAGCATGCAACCATCGACGATGGTCGAATCCGAATCGGTATCGGCGACCGACCAAAGTTCAGAGTCCTCGAAGAGATAGACCGCATTGTCACAATCGAGGATTTCTCGGTTGTTACCTCCTCGCTCAGTGACCTGTTTATCCAGTATACGAACGAGGAACAGGAGGTTCGCGCATGAGCACAGCCAACCCGCCATCCGGACCATCGACAAAGCGTATTCTTGCTGTCGCAAAGAAAGATTTCAAAGATGCGGTTCAGTCACGAGCCCTGTGGTCGCTGGTCAGCATCTTTGTTCTCCTGTTGCTTGCAACAACCTACGCGTACGTTGAACTGCCCGAGATGTTCGGCCCGACCGACCAGGCCACGTTCGGCGGGTTGCTGTTTTTCACAGTGGGTATCACTGGTCTATTCATCCCTCTCGCCGCAATCATCGTCTGTTTCAAATCCCTTGCCGGTGAGCGAGAGCTTGGAAGCATCAAAATCCTCCTTTCGCTTCCAGTCACCCGCTCAGATATTCTCTTTGGCAAACTGCTCGGGCGAGCGGCCGTTCTGACGACGGGGCTTGCCGTTGGATTGGTGCTTGGCCTTGGCTTCGGGGCGGTTTTGCTTGGAAGTCTTGATGCTTTGGGACTGCTTTTGTTCTTGTTTGCAACCATCTTCTTTGTGGCCGTGTATGTGAGCATCATCGTCGGACTGTCGGCGGCGACCGGTTCAACAACCAGAGCTACGACGTTTGCCGTCGGCTTTTTCGTCGTGTTCGAACTCATCTGGGATGTCGTCCCGCTCGGTGTTGTCTACCTGCTCAACGGACTCTCCATGCCTACGGAATTTCCTGACTGGGTCTTTCTTATTGCACAGCTTTCCCCATCAGGTGCGTATTTCACTTCCGTCATTGCACTCTTGCCTGACGCTGCGGCTGACCTTGGGGTTGCTGTGAGCGGAACCGGGATGAACGTGGACCCGGTCGATGCCGAACCGTTTTACGTCACGCCGGAGGTTGGACTGGTTGCACTCTTTTTGTGGTTAATCGTCCCAATGCTTGTGGGCTATCGGGTGTTTACGACGGCTGATATGTGAATAATATTGAGTTAAACAAGCACTGACTCAGGAAAACAAAAACCAACGAACCTTAGCTAATCTTCTCGTACTGCTCGCTCAGTTTGTCGGCGGCTTCCTGCATCTGCTCCTGTTCGAACTCATCAAGGTCCCATTCGATAATTTCCTCGACACCGTTTGCGCCGAGTCGAACCGGGACACCGAAGCCGACATCGTTGTGACCGAACTCACCCTCAAGGGGCACTGAACATGGGAGCACCTCACCAGTGTCGTGGAGAATTGCTTCGACGGTATGTGCAACACCGCGGGCTGGTCCCCACTCGGTTGCGCCTTTGCGCTCGATGACGTTCATCGCGCTTTCTTGCAGGTCAGCGAGCAACTCCTCTTTATCCTCTTCGGTAAAGTCGAGGTCGCGACCGTCGACACGAAGCTTCGAGAAGACAGGAACCTGTGCGTCGCCGTGTTCACCGAGAATGGTGGCGTCGACGTTTTTGACAGGGACATCAAAGCGCTCGGAGACGACATAGCGGAATCGAGCGGAGTCGAGTCGGCCGCCAAATCCGATAACGTGTTCCCGTGGACGGTCACCAGCCTTGTAGAGGTGCTGGTTGAGGAGGTCGACCGGGTTGGACGTTGTAACAGTAATGAACTCGTCGTTGTGCTCGGCAAGGGAAGACTGAATGTCCTCCATAATCGGTGCGTTGTCGTCTGCAAGGTCGAGTCGGGTATCACCAGGTTGGCGTGGCAGGCCAGCGGTGATGACGACAACGTCGGAGCCAGCAGTGTCTTCGTATCCACCTTGGGTGACCTCTGTATTCGAGTCGTAGGCGATACCATGATTTGTATCAGCTGCCTGACCGACGGTCACGTCTTCTTGCTCGGGAATATCGACGAACACGACTTCATCTGCGATATCTTCGAGTGCGATGTTGTACCCTGCGGCTGCGCCAACGGTGCCCGCTGCACCGACGATGCTTACCTTTGCCATGGTCGAAACTCGTTCCGGCCCGACGTTAAAAATGTCGAATCTGCCCTAATAGACCTAAAATACGGAAACAAGGCCAGTATCCTGGAAAAACTGTCTCATAGCAACTCATATCTCTGTTTGGATGGTTATCTGTTGAATCAAAACCCATTTCGTTACATCAAAACCCATTCGTCTGCAGTTATAGGTACTCAAGAGAGTCAGCTCACCGGTGATTTCTTTTTGCTTCCAGTCGACCATTCGTATATGGACACACCGAAGCAACTCCTTGACCACGTCTTGGTTCCTGTTGCAAACGAAGCTGATGCGCGTGAAACGGCTGCGGCAGTCAAGGAAATCGAGCCTGCTCACGTTACTGCCCTTTATATTGTTGAGAAAGCAGATGGCTCTATCGACCCAGTTCCCCAGCAGTACCTGAAAGAAGATGGGGAAAACGCCTTACGCGTATTTGACGAGGTATTCCCCGGTGCAGACCACGAACTCACCTACGCCGATAACCTCGTCGAGCGGATTTACTCGGTTGCGGCGGACATTGACGCAACAGCAATCGCCTACCGTTCCCGCGGCGGCAGTCGGTTTGTCCGTCTCATCAGCGGCGACCATGCGCTCAAACTGATTAAAGACCCACCAATCCCGGTTATTTCGCTTCCGCAAGCGAAACCGGAGTGAGAATTACAACTGCAATCGACGCCGTACCGCAGAGCGTAGCGAGTGAGTCGTCCCTGCGGTCGTTCTGACGATGATGAGTTTCGAATCGACTTCCTCACCGATTGTATCGGAGATTGCTCCGCTGAGGACGTCATCCAGCGAGGTAGTGTGTGAGAGACCGAGAACAGCCGTATCGTATTCGTTCGCAATGTCGGTCAGTGTCGCCCCGATGTCGTCGCTGACCACAACTTTCGAGTCATACTCTTCGACACCAACGTCCTCGGCGACTGTCTCAATGCGTTCCCGCCCGCGCTCTTTCAGTTCGTCTTCGGTCACGTCTTCGGTCACATCCCGCGAGGACTGAATGTTGACGAGCGTCAACGACGCATCGGCTTCAGCCGCGACGAAGGAGTTCGCTTGCGAGACGGTCAGTTCGGCATATGGGCCGCTGCCGACGAACGCGACGGTATCGCCGACTTTGTCACCTCGTGGGCGCACAAGCACCACTTCACAGGGTGCGCGTTCGAGTACCTGGTCGATATTCGAACCGAGGATGCGGTCTCGTGGCTTTCGCACACCGGCCCATCCCATCACGACACAATCGGCACGTTCGCTATCGACGATGTCGAGAATGGTCTTTCCGACATCCCGACCGACGATAGCGTGTGTTCGGAGCCCGATACCGAGTTCGTTCGCGATTTCCTCTGCTTCCTCAAGCAGTTGCTGCTGGCGTTCGATTCGTTCCCGTTCGTAGGTCACCTCCTGTTCGAGCGATGTCTGTTCGGGAACGGTCACGACGTTCATCACGACGAGTTCTGCGTTCTCGTAATTTGCCGCCCGTGCCGCTGCAACCTGCAACAGTCCGCGCTCCCGTTCGAGACTCGCAACGGGGACGACCACACGATACGGTTTCTCGTCCGCATCCATCGGTTCCGGTTCGACGATATCAATCAACTCTTCGCCGACGATTCCGGTCCGGTCGACACGCCGTCTCCCGTACCAGTAGTACCACGCCGCACCGAGGAGGGCCATGCCGATGCCGCCGACCTGCGGGAGCAGTTCCATCTGCGTGATGATGAAAATCCCGGAGAGGACACCGAAAATCTGCACCCACGGATAGAGTGGCGACTTGAATTCTGGGTCGTACCATTCGGGGTCACGGCGACGGAATGCAATCAGCGAGAGACAGACAAGGATATAGACGACAATCTGGAAGGCACCGGCAGTCTTTGCAATCTCGTCGACGGGAAGTGCAACGACGACAAATAACATGACGCCACCGGTAGTGAGTATCGCGGTAGTCGGGGTTCTGAACCTGGCGCTCACTGCGCCGAAGTTTGCGGGAAGCAGTTTGTCACGGCTGAGTGCAAACGGGTAGCGAGAGGCAGTGAGTACCCCAGCATTCGCTGTACTAATCAGCGCAAACATCGCGGCAATAACAATCAGCACAACGCCAGCGAACCCAAAGAAGGGGTCAACACCGTCGACCATCGGGGTATCCGAGCCCTGGAGCGTATCGGCATCGACCGTTCCAACTAGCACGAAGACGATAAGCGCATACAGAATTGCGGTGAGCACGAGCGAGAGCAACAACCCAAGCGGCAGATTTCGCCCCGGATTTTCGATTTCCTCAGCGACTGCAGCAACCTTGGTCACACCACCGTAGGAAATAAGAACGGTCGCGGTCGCTGCAAACAGGCCGGTCGAGCCCTCAGCGAAGAAGTCCGCGTAGCCACCGCTTTCGATGTTTCCAGCAGTCAGGGTAACGAATCCGCCAAGGATGAACAACATCACGATAACCAGCACCTTCTGCAGGCCACCGGTCTGTTTCACCCCGACGAGGTTAATCCCAATAAGGAGCGCACCGATGACGACGGCAATCACTTCAAATGCGCCGATAGTCAGGTAGCCAGAATCAATATAGGTGACGCTAAGGTCGATACCAAATTCGATAAAGACTGGACCGAGATAAATCATCCCGCCAAGCAACGCAAGCGAGCCTTTGAACATCAACATGAGCCAGGTTCCAAGGCCGGCGATTGTCCCGGCTGCTGGCCCCATTCCCCGCTCGATGAAGATGTAATCGCCACCGGCTTGTGGCATCGCAGTTCCCAACTCGGCGATACTCAAGGCAGCAGGAAAGACCAAAATTGCGGCAATGACGAACGCAAGAATAACGGCCGGTCCGGCCTCTCCCATCGCAATCCCCGGCAGCACAAAAATACCGCTGCCAATCATTGCACCCATACTGATTGCGACGACAGAGGGGAGACCCAAGTCTCGCTCTAACTCCTCAGGCATCGCTCATCACCCCACAGAGCGGGTTCGTCCCCGTACACCCCGTCGGCCAGTTGTGACTGAACGCAATCCACTCACCTATCAAACTGGTTAATCCGAATCACGCAAGCCGTATAATTGTACCGAATACAATTAACTGTGTTATTAAATCATGCAGTACAATTTTTTCGGGAATAACTGATTAAATGTTCAATTTACTCTCGGTTCACTAATTGGTATGTTATTACATACCGCTCCTTGTAGCTGTCCCCTGTCGCTATGCTTTTTTGCTTGTCTTGCGATGTACGGATGTGCCCCTTGAGTCGACCGTTCGTATTGTGCAGGAACTCGCCCAGCGTGGGTATAATGCAGACCGGGAGGCGGTGACGCTCCTCGCTGGAGCATCACATCCACAGCAGGCTATCGAGCGTGCAGTTGAAACAGCCCCTGATGATATGCTAGTGTTGACTGCCGAGCATGTCAAAGAGACGATTGAGAACGATTCTCAGTCACGCGATTTTGCCACAGATACATCGACCAATCAATCAACTGAAACCCCCAACTCAGGTCCGTCTACGGCATCCGTTAACAACCCCTCTCTTTCAACTGGAACTCCAAGTCAAAAATCCCCGGATACGGGCGGAAATCCTCCAGTTGAAATGGGGGGGTCTTCCGAATCGGGCCGCTCGACGGACCAACGGAGCCTGACAGTAAGTGGTGATATCAAGAGTACGGGAACCGGTGAGTACGGCGATTTTGTCTCCGTCTTTCGGGACCGCTACAAAAACCTTTCAGGGAAACTTCGTGGCCGGGTCAATCACCGGCCAACGGACGCTATCGCGAAACAATCGGATGGCAGCGACGCGGCAATTGTCGGGATGGTCTCGGAGATTCGTTCGACTTCCGGCGGTCACTGGCGAATCGAACTCGAAGATACGAACGGGACGATTCCGTGTCTCATCATGAACGATCGGGAGTTTGCAGACGAGGCACGTGAACTCCTCTGTGACGAAGTTATTGCTGTCGAGGGAAACGTCGCCAACCGCAGCGGCGACGACCCGATTATCTTCGTCGATTCGCTGTATTTCCCCGATGTTCCCCGGACCTTCCGTCCGTCAACAGCGGATAGACCGGTTCAGGCCGCTCTCATCTCCGATGTACACGTCGGTAGCGAGGAGTTTCTCGCCGACGCGTGGCACCGGTTTACCGATTGGCTCCACACCGAGGAAGCCGACCCAATCGAGTATCTCCTCATCGCGGGGGATATGGTCGAAGGTGTCGGCGTCTACCCTAACCAGGACGAAGAACTCGATATCATCGATATCTACGACCAGTACGAACAGTTCAGCGAATATCTGAAGGAAGTTCCCGGCGATATCGAGATTGTCATGATTCCGGGCAACCACGACGCCGTCAGGCTTGCTGAACCCCAGCCTGCGTTTGATGAGGAGTTGCGGAATATCATGTCCGCCCACGATGCGCGTATCTCCGCAAACCCCTCGACGGTCGATATTGAGGGCGTTTCGGTCCTGATGTATCACGGTGTCTCGCTGGACGAACTCATCGCGGAACTCCCCGACGACAAAGCCACCTACGAAAAGCCCCATCATGCGATGGCACAACTCCTCAAAAAGCGCCACGTTGCGCCACAGTATGGTGGGATGACCCGCGTTGCACCCGAAGCGGAGGACCATCTCGTCATCGAGGAGGTCCCAGATATCTTCCATACTGGTCACGTCCACAAACTCGGCTATGGAACCTACAACAACGTGCTTAGTATCAACTCCAGTTGCTGGCAAGCCCAGACCGATTTCCAGAAAAGCGTCAATCTTTCTCCCGATGTTGGCTATGCTCCAATCGTGCAACTTGATACGCTAGAGTTGACAATTCGACAGTTTACCTGAATCGAGTTGGTTGTTATACCGGTCGACGGAAGCTGTGATAGATTCGTCACCATCCGTCCTGCGTGAGAACTATCAATTGTTCCGTCGACCGGTATAGTTGTATCCTTCACTTGGCCGTGCCGGTCCGCGAAAGATTGAGTAGAGGAAGGCGAAGTACACGCCGATTATCGGAACAAAGACGATAGCGACGGATGTAGCGAGGTTCAGCGGCAGCGGGGAGACGATGGCATCACGAATAGTTAGCCCAGCGGCAGGGTCAATAGACGGATACAACATGGTCGCAACCAGTCCGATGAGTGCAACGGCGATGGTTGCTCCACCGATGAGCGAAACAAACGGACGGGTGAGGTGCGCTCCCCACCAGACGATACCGGCGCCAACGAGCGTCAGGCTGATAATTACGCCCGTTGTTACCGACAGCAGTACTGATTGTGTCGCTGGATACGCCATAAACAAGATTGCAGCGGTCAGCACGAAAAGTAACACATACCCGAGTGTTCCTCGCCGTGCCTGAGCCAGTGCCCATTGTTGGCGCCGACCGGTTGTTTTCAGTGCCAGATAAGCCCCACCGAGGACAACTGTCAACGCCGCAACTGTGAGCCCAATGGTTGCAGGTCCGATTTCCCATGCTGAGTCTGTGCCCAGTATCCAACTGCCGACAAGCATGCCCAAAAAGATGGGCGCAAGGGTGCTTCCTACTACGAAACAGCGGTTCCAGAATGTGACCCATGTGTCATCCGTTCGTTCCTCCCGGAGCTTTGCACCTAGTCCTCGAAGGACGAGGGCAACGAGGATGACGAACGCAAGTAGATAGTGGCGACTCAACAGGTTCGCATACACCGCTGGAAACCCAGCAAATAGGACCGTCCCAAAAAAGACCAACCAGACTTCGTTTGCTTTCCACACTGGACCGAACGCCGCAAGAAGATACTCTCTGTCTTCCGGGTTCGCCCACGCAAAGAGGATACCGATACCGAAGTCAAACCCATCTAGCAAAAGATAGCCAGCCAGGGCCATGATAACGAGTCCAAACCATAGCTCAGGTAGCCAGTCTATCATATACGCCGAGTCGGACAACAGCCTAGTCATCGGCGGTCACCTCTGGCTGGTCTGACCTATCTTGCCTGTCAACGGCCGTTTCATCACGACGTGCCTCTTTTCGAATCAGCCGTCCGAACGCATAGAGAAACACGCCCAGCAACAACAGATACCCGATAATGAACACGAGCAGTGTCGCTGTCGCCTCCGTTGCAGAGAGCGCTGGTGACACTCCTTCGGCAGTTGTCAACTCTCCCTGGATAATCCATGGTTGCCGACCAATTTCGGCGACGTACCATCCTGTAATCACTGCAACAAACCCGAGTGGCGACGCCAGCATGAGCGACTGTAAATACCGGGTATCGTCAGTGAGGCCTCCTCGCCAGAGCCGGTAGCCACCCCACAGTCCCAGAAGCACGAACAAAAAGCCGAGTCCGACCATTATCCGAAATGACCAGAACACCCACGCTACCGGGGGCGACTCGTACTCGAAGTCGTTTAACCCCGTTATTTCTGCTGATGGGTCACCACCGCTTGCGAGAAACGAGGCCAAATACGGGATACTGATAGTATAGAGGTTGTCTGCTCGTGGGTCAGTAAACGATTCAAGTTCTGTTGGAACCGCAATAATATGTAAATCGGCAGCACCGGTTTCGTAATGTGCTTCCATCGCGGCGAATTTCTGTGGCTGTGTTTCTTCGACATGGCCTGCATAGAGGTCACCGTGGACAACTTGCATCATCGAGGTAATGAGCAACACGACCACTGCCACTTTCAGCGCGGTTGCCCAGACCTCGCTGTCACGGTGTTTCCAGACGAAGTACGCTGCAATGCCTGCAATCAACAACGAGACTGTCAGGACTGCAGAAAGTGTCGTATGGAGGTACATCCACGACATCCGCGGGTTAAAGAATGCCGCCATCGGATCGGTCAACTGAGCAATTGCGAGTTCGCCGTCGGCAACCATCTCATAGCCACGTGGTGTTTGCATCCACGAGTTCACAACGAGAATCCAGAACGCAGAGAGCCATGCACCGACGGCAACCATGACCGCTGAGAAAAAATATACAAGTTTGGATACTCGTTCACGACCGAACAACAGCACGCCCAGAAAGACAGCCTCCAGAAAGAAGGCCATCTGTGCCTCGAACGAGAGCGGGCCACCGATTAACTCGCCAGCAACTTCCGAGAACGATGCGAAGTTCATCCCGAACAGAAAGCTCATCGGGATACCGGTGACCGTTCCCATGATAAATCCGAGCGCAAAGAGTTTCGTCCAGAACTTGCGCAACCGAGCGTAGCGCTCTTCGCCCGTTCGTAGCTCCTTGTAAACAAAATAGACCAGAAACGGAGCGAGACCGACGGAAATTGTCGCAAAAATAATGTGGATGGTTATTGCCCAGCCGAACTGTGCTCGGCTGGCTAACTCTGCTGATAACAGACCGATTGTTGTTGTATCGACTGTGCCTAGCGCTTGGACAACACTCTCAGCACCCACGACGAGTGAGACTGTGGGTTGCATGTACTAGGACCTTCGAGCGTCTACACAAAACACAGACCACGATTCCCGCTTTCGAACGCTGTACTAGGCGCTATATGGTGATACAGTCCGTATATTCGTAACTTGTTGCTCTCTGATATAGCGGGCTTTTTTGCCACGGGACGGTCTCCGCCCTGATTTCAGTGACCATCACGGCTGTATGTCGTATTCGACCCCTGAACCACCGTGGTTGTACCTCCACAACTGCTGTGTCGGTCGCTGACTCCTCTCGGTCGGCTGTGGCTTTCACCCGTCGACCACGTCACTAAACGAGTACCAGTCCGGTTTTTCCCCAGCCAACCAGACCGCTGCATCGAGCGCACCCGCTGCAAAGACCGCACGGTCTTCGGCGCGGTGGGTCAGACTGAGCACTTCGTCATTTCCAGCGAGCATGATTTCGTGTTCACCACGAACGTCTCCTGCCCGGCGAACGAGCATACCGACTTCGCCCTCCTCGCGTGGTTGAATCCCGTCACGACCCGGAACTGTGTCGAACTCCCGATACGCTGCAATTTCCTCTAAAATCGTTTTTGCCGTCCCACTTGGGGCATCGCGCTTTCTGTTGTGGTGGGTTTCGAGCACCTCAATATCGTAACCGTCGAGTGTCTCGATGGCCGGACCGAGCGCGTTCAGCAGTCCCTGAATTCCGCGGGAGAAGTTCGTCGCTTTCAAGACGGGAACGACGCTGCTTATCTCCTGCAAACTGGCGAGGTCACCATCCTGAAAGCCCGTCGTTCCGATGACGAGACCGACGCCTGCCTCGGCACACGCATCGGCCACCCCCATCGTCGCCTGGGGAACGCTGAAATCAATCACGATATCCGGCTCTCGCTCAGCCAGTGCGCCACTGAATTCCTCTGGCGTGTACTGCGGAATTTCCGCTCCTGTCTCGATAGCGTTGGGGGTATCGAAGCCACAGACGACCGCCACATCGTCACGCTCGCTGGCAGTTTCGACCAGGGTTTGACCCATCTGACCGGTAATGCCGTTGATAGCGACGGCGGTTGTTTCGCTCATCAGTTCTCCTCGTACTGTGCCAGCAGGTCAGCCAGTCGCTCGTAGTTCTCCTCGGTGAGGTCAGTCAGCGGCGAGCGAACGTGTCCGGGACCGTAGCCGCGAATCTCCATCGCCGCTTTGACCGGAATCGGGTTCGTCTCCCAGAACAGCGCGCGGAACAGCGGTCCGAGTTCGTGATGGACCTCCCGTGCTTGTTCGTAATCCTCGTCAAGTGCGGCCCAGACCAGTTCTCCCATCCGCTCGGGTTCGACGTTGGCCGTGACGCTGATACAACCGGTTGCGCCCATCGACAGAATGGGGAGGGTTTCACCGTCGTTACCGGAAAGGACGGCAAACTCCTCGTCCTGTGTGGCTTCGATGATATGGCTGACCTGATTCATATCGCCCTCGGCGGCTTTATAGCCCTGAATATTCTCGTGCTGGGCGAGTTCAGCGACGGTTTCGGCTTCGATGTTCTGTCCGGTTCGGGAGGGGACGTTGTAGACAATCTGTGGCAGGTCGACGGCATCTGCAATCGCTTCGTAATGTTCGATAAAGCCCTGTTGCTCGGGTTTGTTGTAATATGGCGAAATGAGAAGCAATGCGTCGGCCCCGCTATCTGCTGCTCGCTGGGAAAGTGAGAGGGCTTCCGCGGTATTGTTGGAACCGGTGCCAGCAATGACCGGAATATCGACGGCGTCGATGACGGCTTCGATAACCTCGATATGCTCGTCGTGGCTGACAGTCGCGGACTCGCCGGTCGAGCCCATCGGCACGAGACCGTCGACGCCCGCCGCTTCGAGTCGCTGGGCGTCCGCTCTGAGTGATTCATAATCGATGCTTCCGTCGTCGTGGAATGGCGTGCACATCGCGGGATACACGCCGGCAAATGGCTGTTCTGTCATGGTTATGTTCTGTTTGTTACGTTCTGTTTGTCGGTAGTGACGGTTATATCGGTCGATACAATTGCCGGCCACGTGACCTGTGTAGACAACGACCCGGGACAGCGGTGCCACGGCTGCCGCGAGCCAACTCACGCGCGCTTGCGCTTCGAAAAGAATGACACACCACTCGCTGGTCGGGAACGGGTTCCGACTGGCCGAGCAGTGTGTCGCATATTCGTATTCCTAGCGAGCAAAAACTTAGGTGTTCTGTTGTGCTGGTACCCGAACGTATCCTTTTTTAATCGGTACGACATATTCCCCTCCGATGGTAGGACATAATGGATTGAAAATCCGGATGATGGTCGCAGGAAGCATTCTCTTTGGCTTCTATGCGGCCGTCGCCGGACTCGTTTTCTGGACGTTCGGCACAGGAGTCGGTGTGCTTGCCGCCGTTTTGCTCGGGAGCCTCGGCTTCGTCGGATTCCAGTACAAGTTCGGCAAGTGGATGGCACTGCGAAGTGTCGATGCCGAAGATATGCCCGAGGGGAGAGAGGGGCGGTACAACTACGGCGAAATTCATCGCTCGACGGAACAGCTCTGTCAGGAGATGGGTATCGACAAACCACGACTGATGGTAGCGGATATGGGCGTCCCGAACGCGTTTGCGGTCGGGCGCAAAGGCGCTGGCGTCGTCGTTATCTCCCGCGAGATTATCGACCTGCTCGACCACGACGAACTTGAAGGCGTCATCGCACACGAGCTTGCCCACGTCAAAAATCGCGATGTCGTCATTATGGTACTCGGCCAGTCGATTGCTTCGATGATTGGTATCGTCGCCCAGTGGGCAGTCATCCTCGGTGGCGAGCGCAATATCGGGACCTACATCATTGCGATGATTGTCGGAACCATCGCGCAGATGATTGTGATGATATTCGTGATGGCGATTTCGCGCTACCGTGAGTTCGTTGCCGACGAGGACGCAGCAGCCTACACCCACAACCCCGATGCGATGGCTCGCGCACTCGAAAAGATTAGCAGCGTCGGGCAGGGCAAAGAGATGCGCGGTGAGGATACCGTCAACGCGCTGTGTATCTTCGGCGGAAGCGGCGGTGCACTGAAGAAAGTCTTCTCGACGCACCCACCGACGGAAAAGCGGATTGAACGCCTCCGCGGCATGAATCCGTACTAGGGTCGTTTCTCGGCATGAATCCGTGCTAATCGTTTTTTGTTCACCGCTTACGTCGGTGGCAACGCCTTTGAGAGTGGCCCCTAGATGAGATGTATGAAAGAGATACATCCAGCACAGCGGGTTGCGGTGCTGGTCGACGCACAGAACCTGTATCATAGCGCCCAGAGCGTCTATACGCGGAATATCGATTATGCATCATTGCTTGAGGAAGCCGTTGCTGGCCGCGAACTCACCCGCGCCATCTCGTATGTCATCCGCGCGGATTCACCGGATGAGGAGTCCTTTTTTGACGCGCTCGTCGACATTGGGTTTGAAACGCGCATCAAAGATATCCGGACGTTCGCGGACGGGAGCAAAAAGGCAGACTGGGATGTGGGGATGAGTCTCGATGCGGTGACGCTTGCCAACCACGTCGATACTATCGTTCTCTGTACCGGTGACGGCGACTTTGCCCGTCTGTGTAGCCATCTGAAACACGAGGGCGTTCGGGTCGAGATTTTCTGCTTTGCCGAATCGGCTGCTGACTCGCTCATCGACGCTGCTGACTCCTACACTGATATGAGCGACGATACCGAGACGTTCTTGCTATAACCGTGTCAATATTTAGCATGAGTATGGAACACACAACCGAGAGCAATCCATAAATGTCTGAGTAGCTTTGAACCGCGTACATGGTTTTGAAACTAATCGGCAAAGTACTCGGAATAGTGCTGTTGCTGGGGGGTATCAGCATTGGTGGCCTCTTTGCCGCGGGGGTACTCGGGGTTCCTGACGGGGGACTTGAGGACAACCGCTGGGGTGAGGTCGATAACGAAAGTATTGAAGTTCTCACTGATATCTACGTTGACAACCCGAATCCGTTTGGAGTCGGCGGGGATATCGACGCTGAGTACGATATCTACCTGCAAGATACACATATGGCAAGCGGGCAGGAGGAGAATCTGGGAATTAGTTCCGGCGACAACGAGTTCAACCTGACGACAGAACTCTACCACCAGAACCTTCCGGCGTGGTGGGTTGCTCACCTGAATAACGACGAAGTGAGCGACCTTGATGTGGCTGCGACGGTGCATGCTTCGGTTGGTCCGTTCTCTGGGTCACCGTCGACGACGTATTCTGATGAGATTGAGACCGACCTCGAAGGGGCACTTGACGAGGGCTTCTCCTCGTTTGAGGGAACCTACAGTGGCACTGAAACGGATTTCCGTATTGGCGGGACTGCCGTTGAACCGACTATTGATGTCGAAGATGTCACGACTGAGTGGGGTGATGTAACGGAAAACAACACCGAAATCATGGCGACGATGACCATCCACAACCCGAACGCCTATCCAATCCCGACGCCGGCGTTTGCGGGTAACCTGACGTTCAACGACATTTCGATGGCAAACTGGAACGCTGACGAGGTCGAGGTTCTCGAAGTGGATGATGACGGGTTAATTCCGCCTGGCGAGACGGAAGAACGAACCTTTGTCGTCGAGATGGACACCCAACAGATTCCACATTGGTTTGGGAGTCACGTTGATGAGGATGAGTTTACCACGATGGAAGTGACTGGTCAGTTTGCGATGGAGGTTGGTGGCAGCGAACTTACAATCCCTGAAAACGACGAAGCAATCACCTGTACGTTCGACGTGACGACGAGCATTTTCGTCGACCAGGAGGATGGCGTTTCCGATGAGGGCTGTGACCTGAACCCCTTTGAGATGAGCGACGGGGCGATTTCTGATGCGGATGCAACACACGACCCAGAAGATGACGACACAGACGATTCCAACGATAGCGATGGGGAAGATGAGGGAGACGAGGAAGATGAGGACGACGGGTTGCTTTCCGACACCGGTCTCACAACGTAGTTGCTGGCGCTGAAACGGAACAGCGCGCTTTTTTTACCCCATACGGTAACTACAACCCATGACAGAAAACGAACTGCCGCCGGACGATCTGCTCCTTGACTCTCGGGTGCACGCGTTACTGGGGCTGATTACCGGGACGATTATCGCTTCCATCGGCGTTTTGTTTTTCGACGGGGTGGCAATGTATGCGTTCATCGCCTTCGGTGTGTTTTATGCAATTAGTACCCCCTACATCTTCGGCAAAGTGATGGAAGGAGCAGATGACACAGAACAAGCGGCCGAGGGGTGGTGACGTGGCTGACGATGTTCCAGGCCTTCGCGTTGTTGCCGACTATCAGTTCGGTCGCGGTGCGGGGGACGCTTTGCTGCCGGAAGGCGAGGACCGCGACGTGACCCACACGAGTTCCGGGCGACCCCGACAAATCCACGTTGAGGAGGGGCGAATCGGTACGTACGCGACTGACGGTCGATTCCGACTTGGACTGGCTGGCGGCCGACGATTACAGGAGGCACTCGATGGCTACCGAGTGGTCGTCGGGGACGAGAGCGAACCATTCGTTCGCGAGGGTCGCAACGTCTTTGCGAAGTTCGTCAGCGACGTGGACGATGCTATCCGTCCGCGGGATGAGGTCATCGTCGCGCATGAAAACGGCTCGCTGCTTGCGGTTGGCCGGGCAGAGCTTTCCGGTGCGGGGATGGAAGAATTCGAGACTGGCGTGGCCGTCAGCGTTCGTGACGGGATGCCCGAACCATAGTATTCCAATCGTCCAATCGCATCGGTACTTGTGAACGCAGGGCTTTTGATGGCAAAGGAAAAAGAGAGAGGTATGTTTGGAGGAGGCGGCTTCGACTCGCGGAAGATGCAACAGATGATGAAACAGATGGGTATCGACATCGACGAACTCGATGTCGAGGAGGTTGTCATCCGCATGGCGGATGAGGAACTGGTCTTTACTGACGCCGAGGTCCAGCGAATGGACGCACAGGGTCAGGAAACGTACAATATCGTCGGCAGCCCCGAGCGCCGCGACCGTGGCGACGCAGCAGCACTCGAAACGGGCGAGGAAGATGCTGGCAGCGACGACGCTATCCCACAGGAGGATATCGAGATGGTCGCCGAGCGCGCCGGTGTGAGCGAAGACGAGGCACGGGAGGCACTCGAAGCAGCAAACGGCATGCCACTCGACGCCATCCAGCAACTCAGCGAATAACGTGTCTCTGCTCTTTGTCACTGACGACCGGGAGTATCTGCTGGAATCAGGGGAGACCCTTGAGTCTGACCTGGGGATTCTTGAGGTGCCCGAAGACGTCCAACCGGGCGACAAGGTTGAGACCCATCTCGGGACGGCCTTTACGGCCCGAAAACTCCGCGGCCCTGACCTGTTCAACCACCTCGAACGCACTGGTGCGCCGATGATGCCCCGCGATGTCGGACTGGTGATGGGCCATACCGGCATTTCCGGGGGTGACCGAGTCCTCGATGCTGGCACGGGAACGGGCATTCTCGCTTCGGCGCTCGGTCGCGCCGGTGCAACTGTCGTTACTTACGAGACGAACGAGGAGTTTGCCGAGGTTGCTCGTAATAACATGGAAACGGCTGGTGTGAGCGACCGCGTCGAGGTTCGGGCGGGCGATATTGTCGATGCGCTCGATGAACTTCGTGGCGAGGGCTTCGATGCACTGACGCTCGATAC
>LKNH01000009.1 GCA_001564135.1 Halobacteriaceae archaeon Tc-Br11_E2g27
AACGTCACCACGTGCCATTCCTTCTCCGCCAGGTTCGATGTCGCCAACCCAGTGGTCGGCCCAGTTCTCTCGCTCCGGGAAGTCCCAGTGACTATCCGGAAGCAAGTAGCCAGCGTTGAGGAGTGCAACGACGAACGTTCCACCAACCATCGCACCAATCAACGATGGGAACTCGGCGGTGATGAACCACGCCGAAATCCAGTATGGGATAGCGAACGAAATCCCTGAAACCAGCGCGAGCGGCAGGACTTCCTTGGTGGGTTGAAGCGATTTCTCCTCGCCGAAGAAGTATGTAATCATCCCGACGGCAAATACCGGCATCATGAACCCGACGAGCGCGTGGTAGGTCGCTGCCCAGGCAGCAATCTCCTGGGAGAACCCAACAACTTCGAAGCCACCCTCGGAGATGGCCTCAGGATACCGTCCCTCCTCGAGCGGTGACTGGATACCGACGATAATTGGTGTTCCGACCGCACCGTACGTCACGGCGATAATGTGACCAATCAGCGCCGCAAGCACTGCTGCAAGCGCCGGGAACCCAAGCCCGAGCAACAGCGGCGCAACGACTGCTGCCGGTGTTCCGAATCCTGCTGCACCCTCGATGAACGTGGTCATGAAGAAGGCAAGCAGAATAATCTGGACACGTCGGTCATCCGAGACCGCTGCGAACCCTTTGTTAATTCGGTCCAATGCACCGGCCTGTAACATCGTATAGAGCAACACCAGTGCACCAGCGACGATGAACAAAATCTCCAAGGCTGTAATGACACCGACTATCGACGAGCCAAGGAGCCAGTCGATCGGCAGGTTCCAGATAACGAATCCGACAATGAGCGCGACAATCCACGCAATCGGCATTGCCCGCGTCGCCGGCCAGAGTAATCCGACCAGCAACACTGCCGTGATAATCAGCGGCAGTGCAGCCATCAATAGCTCAACAGCACCTGCATCGGATGCACCAGGAATTACCTCGTCGACATCCGCCTGCAACACTGTTGCGAGGTGTACGAGACTACTCATACATTACCTCCAAACCGATAGCCAGAACGTCGGTGTACGTCCGTACTATCGGTTCTCTTTCTCTGACGTCTCGGTCTTTGCAGACGGTGCTGTGCCCCATTCCCGTAATATGTCATTTGTTGATTGTGTTTGTAATTCATAGCTATCCGATGTGGGGTGTAACCACTCAACCAGTGTCGTGAGTGTACCCGAAGGCTATCCCTAGTAGCTATCGCACTATCCCACATCTACGGCTATGTGCTACCATAACACACTTAAAGGTTTCTTATTTTCCTTTTTTAACATGTAAATTTGTTATATACACACATTGGGTAATTGTTAGCATGCCGCTTTTCCACCATGATACAGCAGCTACAAACGATTACGTTACGTTCTAAAAGGACTCTAGCGGATCGTTCACTATTATAATACTCACTATTTAATATGTAGAAAATTGGAAAACAAGTCATCGAAGACGACACTCAGAGTATCCAATAACACTGTTTTGAGAATAATCTTTTTGCGATAGAAAGTGGAGCTACAGCCACTCAAAATTGTGTTTTCGGGAAATAAAGCAACAGTCCGACTGCACACAGAATTTATTACGGTGAATTGTGTTGGGTGAAAGTATGTCAGAGGCACAGCAGCAAAACGAGCAAGAAACCTATGCACCGCTCGTCGAATCCGACAAGTCGGATAGCGAGAAGACAAGAGAGGAATTTCGGCGCGAACGAGACGAGTGGCGAAATCTATTCAACCAGTTGATAGCTGACTTTCCTGAGCCGATTTTTGCTGTCGATGACGAGCGACGGCTCCGATATTTTAACGAGGAGGCAGAAGCGGCCTACGGCCGGTCGAAAGACGAAGCAATTGGCACGGAAGGCTACCAGTTTTTCGGGACGGAAGGCGAATCAGAAATCCTTGCGGAAACGGTTGCACGGACGGGTGAGACAATCTGGGAAAAGGAGTTTCGAAAAGTGCCGACACCTGATGGCCACCTCTGGAACCGCTCGATGGCTGTCCACCTGACTGACCTCGACGGCAACACTGTCGGCGCGGTCGAGATGACACCAATCGTCACGGATATCGTTAGACAGCGAAACGGCATGCGAGAAGCACAGACCAAACTCTCCGAGGAGATTAACGCAGCGATAGCGAAACTGCGGGAGACAGCAACGGATGTTGCAGATAGCTCGAACCAGAGCAGTGGTCTCGCCCGTGACCAATCGGAAACGCTCGACCAGATTGCCGGAGAGATATCGAACCTCAGCGCAAGCGTTGAGGAAGTTGCTTCGACCGCACAGGAAGTCGAAACACAGAGCACCCGTGCTGAGGCGTTAACCGAGGAAGGGACCGAGTCGGCTGCGGCCGCATTGGACGTGATGGATGAGGTAACAGACTCCGCAGACGAGATGGAACAGCAGGTGACCGACCTTCAGGAGCGTATCAACGAGATAGACAGCATTGTCGAGGTTATCAACAGTATCGCTGACCAGACGAACATGCTTGCGCTGAACGCAAGCATCGAGGCCGCACGCGCTGCTGAAGGTGGGGAAGGATTCGCGGTTGTCGCCGATGAGGTGAAATCCCTTGCCGAGGAGTCAAAAGACCATGCTGGCCAGATAGAGGAGATGGTTGCCGAAGTCGAGCGCACAACTGCTGATACGGTCGATATTATCCAGCAAACGAGCGAACGCCTTGCAGACGCAGTCCAGCAGACCGAGACAGTTTCCGATAACCTGGTGGAAATCAGCGACGCAATCCAACAGACAGCACAGGGGATGGAAGATGTCGCGACGGCGATGGACGACCAGGCAGAAGGGACCGAGGCGGTGGCTGGACTGATTGATGATGTTTCCTCAAGTGCCGAACGGCTTGCCGAGGAGATTATGACGATTGCCGATGCCAACCAACAGCAATCAGAGCTCGTCGAATCCGTCGAAGAGATGGTCGCAACGCTCGAATCCGAGATGGCGGCGTTGAGCGAAGAGTGAACTGCTCTGCCGTCCTGTTTTTTATATTGGGGTCAACAATAGAGTCTGTATGTCCGATTCGTTCGATAAAGAAACCGTTGTGAAACTGGTCGGCGTCTTCGTTGCGGCATTACTTGCAATTAATGCAGTCGAGTATCTTGGCGGCGCAATTGCCAGGGGCGAGGTTATTGGTGATATCTACGCCATCCTGTCTCTCCTGTTGCTGGTGGTACTGTTTGCCGCGTTACTTGTCCAGACAAAGCGACCCTCCCCATAGCGTCACAAGCCCAGGCTTCAACGTCTCTTTTTTACCGCCTCTTGGGAGTGCTGCACCAAATGTCCGGCACCCGAGACTGTCGGTTTTATTGATATTGTATTTTAAATATTGAAGGCCAAAAATAGAACATTGTTGTGTTTGATATTCTACATAGCTTTAAAAATAACCACAATTTATAGCTGGAAGAAGGTTTAAACTACATTATTTAGGTAATAAATACAACATTAAAAATAAATTAACTCTTTGAATAAAATATCAACTATTTTTAGAAGTTACTTGAACGTAAACATAGTTAGGTAGATAATAAAGTATTTTAAAGAATAGGTTGAGGACTCTGAGAGCCATTGAGACCGGTGACCAAATCCAGTTATCAGTCCGACCCAAACTGAACCGTTTCGTCGACGATGAGTATCTCGCCGGCCTCATCATCGAGAAAGTTCTCAGTATCAGCCTGTATCTGCTGACCAGCTTCGCTCCCGAACACGTCACCAACGCTGGTTCCCTCTTCGAAGTACAGCTCTGCGATACCATCATACGTGGTCTGTTCCGGGTCTGCCGGTACCGAAGTCGTATAGGTATGGACACCAGGAAGGCCCTCGGCGAGCGGTGCGTGTTCGGTGAGCCAGTACTCGACGAATTCGTCGTGTGTCATCCCATCTTTTCGGACAAGCAAGTTCACAAGTTTTCGCATATCAAAGTGTTCGTCGAGTGGCTACTTGTGCGGTTCGGTACCACGAAGAGTCTAGAGGTCAGGTGAGACCGTCTGCTCAAACGCATATCCGGCCCGCAACGCTGTTGCATCGTCGAAGCGCTCGCTGACGAACATCAAGCCCACAGGGAGACCATCGCTCGTTCCCGCAGGGACGCTGATTGCTGGATGGCCCGTGTTATCGAACGGTGCCGTATTGTTGAGCATGTTCAGTGCCCGCTGGATGGCCTGAACTCGAGAGAGATTCCGGTCAACCTCGTGTGCGGTCTGTGGCGTCGTTGGCATCGCCAGCACATCAACATCCGCAAGGACCGAATCGTACTCATCCCGTAATTTCCGGCTGAGGTTCTGGCCTTTCGCGTGGTACTGGCCACGGTATTGGTCGGAGAGATACTGCCCAAGGACGAGGGTCAATTTGACTGTCGTCAGGTAATCATCCGCCTGCGAACGGCGGGCGCGACCGAAGAAATCGGCAAACTGTGCGTCGTAAAATCCCTTGCCGTAGTGACCGATACATTCGGATTCGATTGTTGCAGTAATCTCCTCGTTTCCAATTGCGTTCCAAATCGCCATCCCATCGAGATGCATCGGAAGAGAGACCGACTCAATAGTTGCCCCTTCAGCCTCGAAGGCATCGAGGGCATCACGGACCGTCTCATCAACACCGGGTTCGCTCTCGTCATGGCCAAATCCTTCCTCCAGTACACCGACGGTGAGTTCTGATGGGTCATCGTCAAGATGAGAGGTATATTTCTGAGTGGTTACTGCTCCCTGTCTGGGGTCAAGTCCATCCTCGCCAGCAACTACCTCAAGCACCCGCGCGCAGTCTTCGACAGTCTGTGCCATCGGCCCGGTGTGGTCAAACGACTGCCCAAGGCCGGCAATACCCGTATACGGTACCAGCCCGTGCGTTGGTTTGTGGCCGACGATACCGCTCCATGACGCCGGAATCCGCACTGAGCCACCCTGGTCGCCACCCATCGCCACATCGACCTCACCGGTTCCGACCGCTGCGGCCGCTCCGGATGATGAGCCACCAGCGATATAGTCGTCATCGTACGGGTTCAACACCGGCCCCGTTGCCGAGAGTTCGCCGCTTCCCGAAAACGACATATCCTCCATATTCAACTTTGCCGTGATTGTCGCCCCTGCATCAAGCAACCGAGTGACAATTGTTGCATCCGTTGACGGGACATATCCCTTGAAGAGTTTCGACCCGAGGGTCATCTCGATGCCTGCAAGCGAAATGTTGTCTTTGAGGCCAATCTCGTAACCAGCAAGCGGCCCCTCTGCTGCGCCGGGTACGTGACACTTGCGCACGTAGGCATTCAGTGAGTCTTCCTCAGGAGCGGGTTGATGGCCGGGGTCGCGCTCGTGATACTGTACGTCCGGTGTGGGATTTGGCAACTCATCGAGGCGTTCATATCCCTCAAGTACCGCAGGGATAACGGCCGCAAAGTCCTCGATTTCGTCCTCGGAAAGGCTAATGTGGTGTTCTGCAGCCAGTTCCGCAATCTCCGCTTTCGTTGGTGGGCGGATATTTGGTGGTGATTCCGACATTGTAGTTGTATGATAGAGAGTATATAGCATATCTTTTGGGGCTAATCGAGCGGCCACCTGCTGGAACCATGGGGTAAACCGAACCCTATATGCCCGTGCTCGCCCAAACTGTAGCTGATGGCACACGATATCGACTCACTCGACAGCATCGGCGTTGTCGGCGCTGGAACGATGGGTAGTGGAATCGCACAGGTCGCCGCAGTTGCCGGTTATGACGTAATCATGCGCGACATCGAACAGGAATATGTCGACAACGGCTTCGAGACAATCGAGGGCAGCCTCAACAGACTTGTCGAGCGCGACAGTCTCTCGGCGGACGAGGCCGACGCTGCACAGGACCGCATCACTGGCACAACGGAACTGGCAGACCTTGCTGATGCCGACCTCGTCGTCGAGGCCGCCGTCGAAAACCTGGATATCAAACAGGACATTTTCGTTGACCTTGATGAGATTGTAAAGGAGGACGCTGTGCTCGCCACGAACACGAGCACACTCTCGATTACGACTATCGCCAGCGCGACTGACCGACAGGATTCCGTCGTCGGTATTCACTTCATGAACCCGGTTCCAATCATGGAAGGTGTCGAGATTGTCGTCGGCGAGCGAACCGACGACGAAGTCGTGCAGTTAGCTCATGACTTCTCGGAAGACCTCGGCAAGAAAACGTGGGAGTCCGACGACAAACCCGGCTTCGTCACCAACCGAATTCTGATGCCCTGGATTAACGAAGGCGTTCGTGCCTTTGACGAAGGAGTTGCGACAAAGGCTGATATCGACCGCGGGATGAAACTCGGAACGAACGTCCCGATGGGACCGCTCGAACTCGCCGACCACATCGGCCTCGATATCTGCCTGCATGCAAGCGAAACGCTGCATGAAGAACTTGGCGACCGCTACAAACCAGCCTACCTGCTCAAACGAAAAGTCGAAGCCGGTGACCTCGGGAAAAAGACCGGACGTGGCTTCTACGAGTACGAATAGAGCCGACCGAAAACGAATACTCGCTACTGTTTCAGGTGGCGCGCGATGATTTCTTTCTGAATCTCGGAAGTGCCCTCGTAGATGGTCGTAATCTTCGCATCGCGGTAGTAGCGTTCGACGTTGAAATCTTTCGTGTAGCCGTAGCCGCCGTGTACCTGTACGGCATCATCAGCGACGCTCACCGCCGTTTCGCTGGCGAAGTATTTGGCCATGCTCGCCGCTTTGGGGTCCACCGCACCGTCGTTTTTCTTCGCAGCATCCCGCGTGAGCAACCGCGCTGCCTGTACGTCGGTCTGCATATCCGCAAGTTTCTGCCCGATGGCCTGATGGTCGATAATCGGCTTGCCGCCCTGCTCGCGCTCGTTCGCATACGTAACGGCATCATCGAGTGCCGCCTGTGCGACACCGACAGCCTGGCTGGCGATGGCGACGCGACCGCCGTTGAGAATCGAAAACGCTGCTTTGAGTCCATCGCCGACCGGCGTCAATCGGTTCTCAGCAGGGATGCGAACATCATCAAAGATGAGCGTCGTCGTATCGCTCGCTCTCAGCCCCAGCTTCTCTTCGTGTTTTCCAACTTCGAGTCCGTCGAGGTCCTTGGGAACCAAAAACTGTGTGACGGTATCATCATCGTCAGCATCCGTTTTGGCAAAGAGGATAACAACGCCTGCCCGCTCACCGTTGGTTATCCACTGTTTGGTGCCGTTGATGACATACTCATCGCCATCCCGCGTAGCGAGCGTTGACATCTCGGATGGGTTCGACCCGGCGTGTGGCTCCGACAGTGCAAATGCACCGACCGGTCGGCCATTGCGCATCTGTGTGAGCCACTCATCTTTCTGTCCTTCCGTTGCGAATTTGCTGATACAGGAAGTTGCAAGACAGTGGACCGAAAGCGCCGTTGCAAGCGAGAGATGTCCTCGTGCCAACTCCTCGTTCACGAGGCTGTAAGTGAGCATATCGGCATCGAACCCGTCATACTCCTCCGGCACGGTCATACTCGCAAGGTCGAGTTCCGACAGCCCATCCCAGACATCCTCGGGGAAGGTTTCGGTCTCTTCCGCTTCGCTGGCAATGTCGACCACCTCGCGCTCAACGAACTCCCGGACCATATCACGAACCATCTGCTGTTCGCTCGTAAGCTCCATACACCCCCTTTGAACCGGAGTGATTAAGATTCACCGGTTGACAACAACGGAAAATTAGCAACCGACGATTACTGTCGGGCCGGAACTTCCGAATGTTCGGACGTTTCAGCACGGATAACCCAGTGGTCATCATCCGGCCGTGCAAGCGTTGCCTCCTCGCGAAGTTTTGCGATATATCCCGTCGGCTGGCGAATGAACTCGTGTTCTGCATCAATCCGCACGAGGTTGCCGATAAGCTGTGCAGTGGGTGGCTGCTGGGCCGCCCCACAGTCATAGATAGTGATGAACTCGTTGCCGTCGTTTGTCTCGTGAACGATAATATGCGCATGCAAGGGCAGTCGCCAGTGATTCTCATCAACGGCTGCGAGATGGTTCATACTGCCAAATTTGTGAGCCATACATAAGAACAGTTCGCTGTCCAACGCTGTTGTCATACTGCCGGACGTAACTTCGTAAACGTACTCGCCACCCCAGGGTGGCGAGATTGTTTAAACGCTTACGTCCGGTAGTATCAATACCAGATGCCGCAGGAGCTACTTTTCGACATCAGCAGCAAGGTCCCGAACCGCATCTCGCACGTCGTGAACAACCTCCTCCTGCTGGTCAACGAGCGAAGCGGTATCGACAGCCTCGTCACGGACATCCTGTGCCTGCTCGGCGTTGGTCTGGAGCGTTGCTGCGACCGCTTCAACCCGCGTTGCTTGCTCTTCGTTTGCGGTTGCAATCTCGTCTGCTCCAGCGGTCACATCCTCGATAGCCTCGACAATTGTTTCGAGTGCAGCAAGCGAGTTGCTCACTTCCTCACTTGCTGTCACCGCACGCTCGTAGGTCTGTTCGGTTGCATCAACGGTGCGGTCGGTTTCGGCCTGTATCTCCTCAATCTCGGTTCTGATTTCCGTCGTATGCTCCTGTGTCTGGTTTGCGAGCGATTTGACCTCGTTTGCGACGACCGCAAAGCCATCACCCTCTTCGCCCGCGCGCGCAGCCTCGATGTTGGCGTTTAGTGCGAGCATATTCGTCTGGTCTGCAATTTCGGCGATGACATCTGTCACCTCACCAATCTGGTCCATCCGCTCAGCTAACTCGTCAACCGTCTCGACGAGCTCTTCGCTCGTCTCCAGAATATTCTCGGCGCTTTCACCAGCACGCTCGCCTGCCTCCTGTCCGCGACTGGCTGCTTGCTGTGCCTGTGACGTGGTTTCGGCTAGCTGGTCCGTGCTTGCTGCAATCTCTTCCATGCTCGCGCTGATGGACTCCACTTCCGAGAGGGCTTCCTGCAAGTCATCATCCTGTTCGACCGCTTTCGTCTTGATATCAGCCGTATTATCGGCAACTCGTTTTGTGACCGTCTCCAGGCGCTCAACAACCCCCGTCAGTTGCTGGGCGACTCGCTCGTTTGTCTCCTTGAGTTGCCGTTCTGCCTCGCGGCGCTCAGTCACATCTCTGATTGCGCCGACAGCCCCGACGAGCTCCCCGTCAGCGTCGTAAATGGGCGTACTCGTTGCGACAACAGTCAGTTCGTTGTCCTCGTGGTCAAGTAGATTTGTTTCGATACCACGAAGCGGTTTTTCGGTCTCCAGCGTTCGGTCAAGCACCGTCTGTTTCGTTCCATGTGTCTCCTGTGTTCGGTACACTTCCCACGGCTCCATCGATTCGACGGCTGTCGCCGAGATTCCAGTCAACTCCTCCATCGACGGATTGAACAGAATGATGTCCCCGTTCGCATCTGACACCACAAGTGGCTGTGGCAGTTCATACATCGCACGCACCCACGGCTGTGCGGCCGGGTCAAAAGTCTCGAAGATACCCGCTGCCTGTAGGCGTTCCAAGCTACCATCCATGCGGGCCTATTCACCCAACTAGTTGAACAATCTTGCGGCTAGCAACGCTGTTCTGAGGAGTGGATAGTAGGAGTGATGATTTTTGTACCAGGGTTGTGTATCACGGCACATGGATGTAGACCTCGTGGTCACGGAGCTACAGGGAGAGGAGCCAGGAACAGTCGCGGAAGACGTCGAATCGCTCGGCTATAACGGCATCTGGTTGACCGAGCTCTGGGGCGAAAGCTCCTTCGTCCAGTTAACCGAGATGGCCGCTGCGACAGACGAGTTACTGCTTGGAACCGCAATCGTCAACGTCTACGGGCGAACGCCGGCAACGCTGGCAATGAACGCAACCGCACTCGACCGCGTCTCGGACGGACGGTTCATCCTCGGGACCGGTGTGAGTACGAAGAAAGTTATCGAGGACCTGCACGGAATGTCATTCGACCGCCCGGTTCGTCGCGCTCACGAGACACTCGAACTGTTTTCGGCGTTTACCTCCGGCGAGGGGCGCGTCAACTACGATGGCGAACTCATCTCCGTTGCAGATTTCCCCGCACAGGATGCTGACGTGCCGGTCTATCATGCTGGTCTCGGACCAGCGAACCGCCGGGTTGTGGGCCGCCTTGCTGACGGCTGGCTGCCCCACAACATCCCTCTCTCCAAGCTGAACGACTCCTTCGAGATGGTCGAGAAAGCAGCAAGGGAGCGGGATAGAGAGCCAGAAGAGATTACGGTTGCCCCGTATCTTCCGACTGCCGCCAGCGAGGACCGAGAAAACGCACGGGATACCCTCCGTCGCCACATCGCGTATTACGTCTCAAGCGGCGAAGGCTACCGGAAAGCCGCATCGATGCGCTTCGAGGAAGAAGTTGACAGAGTAAACGAACAGTGGAAGCAGGGCAACCGCGGCGAGGCTGCAGCGGAAGTGACCGAAGCGATGATTGATGACCTCGGTATCGCCGGGACGCCCGAAGAAGTTCGCGGCCGTCTGCGAGAACTGACCGAAGAGACAGTGACCGACCGACCAATTGTCGTCATTCCGGACCCAGCTTCGGATGAGCTACGCGACGAGACTATCGAATCCGTGGCTCCGGAGAAATTCTAACTGGTCTCGACAGGTGTTCCGAAACAGGCGGCGTTATCATTCGGTGTCAAGAACGAGCGTCTGCTCCTGACAGTGCTCGCCACCGATAACGATATCCTCGGTATGGTCGAGTTCGAAGCCAAACGACTGGTAAAAGCTGATTCCAACGTCGTTTTCCGCAAGCACCATCGCCCGAAGTTGCTCAACGCCGTTGGCGGCCAACCTGTCACGAACGGCTTCGAACAACTGCCGTCCGATGCCCTCGCCACGGTGGTCTGGGTGGACGTAGAGCCGGAGGAGGTCACCGGCCGTTGATTCGCGGTCGGAGATAGCATGGACGAATCCAACAACAGTCTCATCCTGTTCAGCAACGAGAATGAACGTGTGTGCCCACGCCAGCGAGTCGCGTAGTTGCTCCGGCGAGTACCACTCGTCGACTCCCTCGTGGATGGTTTCTCGGCTGAGGATATCCGGATAATCACCGTCCCAGGACGCTTCTGCCACCTGTCGAATGTCGTTGACGTCGTCGGTTGTTGCCTCGCGGATGTGCATGGGTATGATTTTGTACGGCGTTGTATTGTTACTCTGTGTCTGTCGTATTGACGGGATTGCGGATGGCAGCAAGCATCTCATCTGCGACCGTGTAGGGGTCTGACTCCTTTGCAAGCACTTCATCAACTTTCGCATCGAGGCCACCGGCTGCTTCGAGGTCGCGCTCAACGAGTCGTGCGACATCTTCCCGGATGAGACGCTGGATTTCGGCTGCATACCGCTGGCGAGCCTGTCGTGTTCCCTCGCCCGATTCCTCCAGCCAGTCGACGTGTTTCTGCAGGGTTTCGAGGAACTCGTCGATGCCGTCACCGCTTTTCGCGACGGTTTCAACAATCGCTGGCTCCCAGTCCTCGCTAGATTCCCCCGGGAACTCGACGTCTGTATCAACGAGTGCATCAGCACCGTGATGACCTGCATCCGGTGACGGCCCATCGCTACGCATGTGTATCATCTCCTGCAACTCTTTGACGGTCATATCCGCCCCATCGAGGTCAGCCTTGTTGACGACGAAGATATCGGCAATTTCGAGGATGCCGGCTTTGAGCATCTGGATATCGTCACCAGAGGCCGGCGGAACGAGCACGGCGACAGTATCTGCGGTCTTGACGATATCGACCTCGTTCTGTCCGGCACCGACAGTCTCGACGATGATTTTGTCCTTGCCGAAGGCATCAAGCGCCTTCACCGCGTCAGTCGTTGCAGTCGAGAGACCACCGAGGGTTCCGCGTGCGGACATTGACCGGAAAAAGACATCCATATCCCCGACCGTCGAGGCCATCCGAATCCGGTCACCGAGAACTGCACCCCCGGAGAACGGTGATGAGGGGTCAATCGCGATAACACCGACCGTTTTACCACGGTCGCGGTATGTTTTTGCCATCTTATCGACCAGCGTCGATTTGCCGGCCCCCGGCGAGCCAGTAATCCCAATGACGTCGGCGTTACCGGTGTGTTGGTGCAGCTCGGAGATAAGCTCACGGTAGCCTGAGCGATTGTTCTCGATGTAAGTGATTGCCTTTGCAAGCGCGCGGTGTTTCCCATCGAGGAGTTCCGAAACGAGTTTCTCGATATCACTCATCTCGCTTGACATTTTCTTCGATGAAGTTGATTGTTTCCTGGAGCGGCGTGCCGGGCCCAAAGATGCCATCGACTCCGTTCTCATAGAGGAACTCCTTATCTTCATCAGGGATGATACCGCCGACGACCACGAGCGTGTCTTCGTGCGCGTCGTACTCTTCGAGTCCTTCGATAATGTCAGGAACAAGTTCGTTGTGTGCACCCGAAAGGATGGAAATGCCAAGGACATCAACGTCCTCCTGGACGGTTGCTTGCACAATCTCTTCTGGGGCGTTGTGCAATCCAGAGTAAATGACTTCAAACCCGGCATCACGGAACGCGCGGGCGATGACGTGTGCTCCTCTATCGTGTCCATCAAGGCCAACCTTGGCGACAAGACAGCGAATTTTCATTTGTTGGTCTTCAACGCTCATACATAACGCTAACAACGGGGCAATGTATGACTTTAACGGATATGTCGGCAAGCACCAGTAAAGTTGGGCAATTACAAAGAGAGTTGGAAAGAGGACTCCCAGGTGCTCGAGACGGGAAAATGGGCCGAAAGAAAAAACGGGGCGAAGCTACATCGAGGCGAGCTGTTCGTTGTAGGAGCCGTACTTGTCCTCGAAGACGGCCATAATTTCGCCCATCGTCGCGTAGGCTTTGACAGCATCGATGATGGCCGGCATCACGTTCTCCTCGGCTTCAATCGTATCAGCGATTGCGTCGAGTGCGTCCTCGACGGCTTCGTCATCGCGCTCTTCTTTGACGGATTCGAGGCGGTTAATCTGGCGGTCACGAACGGATTCGTCGACTTTGAGGATTTCCGTATCCGTGTCCTCTTCGGTCACGTATTTGTTCACACCGACGACCGTCTCGTCGCCGCTGTCGACGCGTTTTTGATACTCGTAGGCGGAGTCCTGAATTTCACGGTGGAAGTAACCTTGCTCGATACCGCGGAGAATACCGTCACGGACCGAGCCATCGCCCATCTCTTTGATTTCTTCGATGTAGGCCATAATCTCTTCTTCGGCTTGGTCGGTGAGTGACTCGACGGCGTAACTGCCACCGAGCGGGTCGACGATATCGGCTGCACCTGATTCGTCGGCGATAATCTGCTGCGTACGGAGCGCGACACGCACTGCCTGTTCGCTTGGGAGCGCAAGTGCCTCGTCGTAGCTGTTCGTGTGCAGCGACTGGGTGCCGCCGAGCACTGCTGCGAGTGCCTGAATCGTCACGCGGACGATGTTATTAAGCGGTTGTTGTGCGGTCAGCGACTGTCCCGCAGTCTGCGTGTGGAACTTCAGTCGTTTGGATTCGGGTTTCTCCGCATCGTACCAGTCTTCCATGACGCGGGAGTAGATACGGCGTGAGGCCCGGAACTTTGCAACCTCCTCGAACAGCGAGTTGTGCGAGTTGAAGAAAAACGACAGCAGCGGGGCGAATTCATCGACATCCAGACCGCGGTCGAGACAGTCCTCGACGTAACCGAATCCATCGGCGAGCGTGAAGGCTGCTTCCTGAATCGCCGTTGAACCGGCTTCGCGGATGTGATAGCCCGAAATAGAGACTGGGTGGAACCGTGGCGTCTCCTCGACCGCAAACTCGATGGTATCGGTCACTACTTTCAGCGATGGCTCCGGTGGGATGACCCACTCTTTCTGTGCGATGAACTCTTTGAACATATCGTTCTGGAGCGTCCCTCGAACGTCCTCACGTGGGACACCCTGTTGGTCAGCAAGCGCGATATACATCGCGTAAATAACCGGCGCGGATGGGTTGATGGTAAATGACGTCGATATTTCGCCGATATCAATCTCATCGAACAGAATCTCCATATCACGTAGGGTGTCAACAGCGACCCCTTCCTTGCCGACCTCACCTTTGCTCATCTTGTGGTCGGAGTCGATACCCATCAGCGATGGCATATCGAACGCCGTCGACAGCCCCGTCTGTCCGTTATCGATGAGATAATGGAACCGTTCGTTCGTCTCCTCTGCCGTTCCGAAGCCGGCGAACTGGCGCATCGTCCATGTGCGGCCGCGGTACATCGTCGGATATGGACCACGCGTGTACGGTGGCTCTCCTGGGACGCCGATATCCTCTGTGTAATCGATATCTTCGGTATCCTCGGGCGTGTACATCCGGTCGACTTCCATGTTCGAGACGGTCGCAAAGCGGTCTTTGCGCTCGCCGTGGGCCTCAAGGAACTCCTGGAGAGTTTCTTCCTCCCATTGTTCGTGTTGCTCGCGAATCTCTTCAGACGGGTCTTTTTCGGCCATACAAAACGTATTGTGCCGGACAAGCCTAAAGTTTTGTTATCACAACCTATAACTTGATATCAGGAGATGGCCACAGGTATGGGATTTGAAACGGCGATACGGAACGCGGCAAAGCGGCTGGCTGTGACGATACTTGCCGTCTTCGTCTTTGGCTTCGCAATTTTCTCGCTCTTTCAGGGATGGCATCTGTTCTCAATAATTCTGCATCTCGTCGGGTTTGGACTCATCTATTATGTGGTCAGAGAAAGTATGCCAGAGCAATGACGATATAAACAGAGTGTGTCGATTAATCAATACAAAATTTTAAGTATATTTACAGTGAGGTTGACCTATGTTCAGCATACTGCTACCGGTAGATGACAGCGAAGCCAATACGCAGAAAGCAGTCGAAATCGTCGAGTCACTTCCCGGCACCGCAGACGAGGTCGAAGTGCTTGTCTTGCACGTTAATGAGAAGACGAAACAGCCATGGATTGTCGAGATTGAGTCCGTACGCGAGGCTGACGAGGAGGGACTTATTCCAGACACACTCAACTATGCGGTGGAGGAACTCGAAGACGCGGGATACGCGGTCGAAAGCCGGTGGGAAGTTGGCGACGTTGCCGAGACGATTGTTAGTGTTGCCGATGAACTAGATGTCGACCAGATTGTCATGAGCGGGCGGAAAAAGTCGGCGACCCAGAAAGTCATCTTCGGAAGTATCGCAATGAGCGTACTGACGAACGCCAAACAGCCTGTGACGCTGTCGCGAAACGCATAAGCAGGGCACAATCTCCTTTTGTCGAATCCCGTGTGGTGAGCACCAGCAGCCCTCGCGAGCGATTACTCCGCAGTTGGGTCAGAGAGCTCCTCGTCGGATGACTCTTTCTGTGACTCCAGATAGCTGAACGTTGCAACCATAATCCAGCCGGCAGCGATAAGTGCAGTCATCTGATTTTGCTGAGAAAAGGCGAGAATTGCCGTACCGACGCCAATCAGCGCCCAGACGGCCGAGCCGGCAACGGTTCCGTAGAGTTTCATAGAAAACAGTTCAGCACCGAACTATAAATGTACCACGGCTAGGTGGACTACCTTACCACGGCTGGATGCCCCAGTACAGGATTGGGAGCATGAGCAGGGCAAGGATGATGAGCGGTACCGCGCTGGTAAATCGCTCTGTTCCATCATCAGGGTAGCCGTGCATCTCGTTGATGAGTGCGCGGTTGTCTTCTGGGTCGACCGCAAGTGAGTCAATCTGCTCGGCAACGAGCGAGACGATAACGAGGGTCAGCATGGCGAGTGGGAAGCCAATCATGATGGCGTCAATACCCAACGCTGCTGTCAATCCTTCTGCACCCGCACCGATGCTTGAGAACGCGTGTGGCGAGAGGATGAGAATCGTGAAGAACCCGACAATACTCGATGCGATTGCACCGTAGCGGTTGACTCGCGCCGACCAGACGCCGAGCACAATCACCGGCGTGATTGCGGCCGCGCTGATTGCGAACGCCCACAGGATACTCACGACGAGGAACGCCGGTGGGCTGAGTGCGATAACACCGATGATAAATCCAGCTGCGACAACAGAGAGATATCCGAACTGCGTCTTGCGGTCATCAGTCACATCGAGGTTGAACGCTTCGATGATGTCGTTTGCGATAGCCGCACTGATAGCGAGCATGTGACCGCTCACAGTTGAGAGGCCGCCGGCAACTGCTCCGGCGACCACATAACCAACCACTATCTCATTATTGAACGCGAAGTTCAGATAGAATATCATCTTATCGAAATCAGCCAGTGCAACCTCCTCCGACGCCCCAATCTGTTCAAGCCAGAGCACACCGGCGAACGCAACGGAGTAGACGGTGGCGAACATGAGCGCGGAGACAAAGATGAACCAGAACACCGTTCGCTGTGCGGCTTTCACGTTCCGGCTGGTGAAAATCCGCTGTGCGAGGTGTGGCATGCCAATCGGACCAAGCGCCATTGCGAAGAACATCGCAACGTACCAGCGCAGGTCAATCTGGACGCCCTGAAGTTCAGGGTTCACGTCGAAGAATCCTGGGTCGAAATCGGTCATCTCCGTAGTGAGGTCACCGTAACCAAGCGGCGGGAAGAACCAGCCAGCTGAACCCAGCTGGTGGAGCACAATCATCATTGGGAAAAACGCCGCAGTCAACATCAACCAGAACTGCAGGGCTGCGTTGTAGGACACACCCCACATTCCGGCGATGACCACATAACCGACAACCAGTATCACAATCGCAGCGAGAGCGAGGTTGTAATCCCAGCCGAACAGAATCTCGGCAATCTGTGCGAGACCGATGAACTGCCCGAGCGCGTACATCAGCATGACGAAGACGATAAGCAACGCCATGACGACAGACATCACGTTTCCGTACCGTTCTTTACAGAATGTAGCGGGTGTGTACGAGCCGAGACGGCGGAGTGTCTGCCCGTACAGGATGACAATCAACGGAATCGAGAGCAGGAAGTTCGTCCAGATAGCAAGGAACGGCACTTGCACCTGCACCATGAGCGCAATCACACCCATGAACGTCGCTAAGCTCTCCCAGGTTGCCGAAATCGCCGAGCCGTTGACGAACGGACCAATCGTCCGCCCCGCAACCATGTAGTCGTCAGTACTCGTTACCTTCGACCGAAGGTACCAGCTAATCCCGAAGTACGCAACGAACGTGATTCCGATGAGCAACACCGGAATCAAGACCATATCGAAGGTTTCCTGGAACGGATAATCACCGACTTCAGGAGCCTCCATAGGAATGTTCAGCATCCCAGACAGAAGCGAATTCATTCAGCCTCACCCCCTTCTTGTACACCAACAGGCTGACCACCATCGGCAGCGGTAGCCATCGCGTCTTTCTCATCTTGAATGGTTCGTGAAATGAACTGGTAATACCCCCAGTAGATGATGAACATCGCTGTTGGACCACCAGCTACAAGCCAGAAGTAATGGAATGGAAAGCCCAGTACTTCGAAATCTGGTGTACCAAACAGTGTGAACCAGATACCTCCATGGATTACTGCAATCAGTGCACCTGCACCGAGTAGTGTTGCAGCCGCTTCTTTAACGTGGGTCTGCATGTACCAGAGGGCAATTCCCATGCATTAATAGTTTATTATCCAATCCTGATACGTAAGTGAGGGTATAGGAAAGAAGTGCCATCAAATGGTATTTAAAACCATCTATTGAATGAGTTGCGTAACCAGGTCGTGAAACGACGATATCGTCAACGACGGAACAGGAGCAAACGCATCCCACGGCGCATCGTTCCGGTTGAGCCAGACACCTTGCATTCCGGCGTTCATTGCGCCCTGCACGTCAAAAGACGGGCCGGAAACGTGTGCAACTTCCCCTATCGGCGTGCCAGTGCGCGCTGCAGCGTGTTGATAGAGTTCAACCGCTGGCTTGAACGTCTGAATTTCATCTGCACTGATAGTATCGGCGATGAGGTCGGTTATCTGTGCATGCTCGACCATCGATTGCAACATTTCAGGGTTACCGTTCGAGAGAACATATACATCGTATCCGGCGTCGGTAATCTCTGCCAGTCCATCACGCACATCGTCGAAGACCCGTAACTCGTGATATGTCGAGAGGATATCGTCGACAGTTGCGTCGTCGAGTTCGACATCGTGAGTTGCCAGCGCGTGCGCAAGCGCATCGCGATTCATCTCGTAAAACGGCTGATAAGCCCCAATTTCGTTGCTCACCATCGTGTACATGAGCGAGCGACTGCGCCAGTAATTTGAGATTGCCGTCGTCTACTCAACGTGCTCAGCAAGCGCCGCCTCGACTGCCGATGGGTCAACGAGCGTCCCGTACGAATCGACGGTAATTGTCGTAATTTGGTCTACATCGAGTGACATACGAATGATTGGGCAGGAAAGGGGATATAACTGGGTGTGGCGATGCAAACCAGCCAGAGGAGACCGCCAACAGCTACTGGAACGCCCGCTCGCCCGCGACCCCAAGCGTCTCCGCAAACAACGGGAGTGCCGGAACAACCGTCTCAATTGGCCCAGTGTTGAAATCGCTAAATAGCTGTGCCAGCGCAGCGATTGCATCCTCATCCAGCCCCTGTCTCTTGAGCGAATCAGGATCGAGTTGCGGGACATACGGTGTTGACTCCACATACTCATCGACGATTGCCCGCGCATCAGCGCATCCACTATCGAACCCATCGCTCTGTAGCGCCGGTTCGATATCAGTCCAGAGTTGGTCGAGATACGACGGCCACTGCGCAAGAGTCCGGTAGATGCTCGGCAATCCCTCATCGAGCCCGTGGAACGCCTGAATGCCGTCGACTGTCGATGCGATTTCGGCAGGTGGTTCGCTGAAGGCAGCCATCGTCGGCGGCTGGCCTCTATCACGGTCAAGCCACGCCGGCAACGGCGCTGTCGCGGCCCGTGAATCAGCAGGTGCTGTTCCCACTGACTTCCCGGAGAGCGACCGGTCGATAACCTCGAACAGGACGGCAAGACGCGGGCCGACAATATCGTAGGTTGCAAGCTGGCCCCGCAGTTCGGTGAATTCCGCTGGCGAAAGCGACAGGTCCTGTCGACGATATCGCTGGATATCCTCGGATTCGACTGCAGTCAACATTGCATCACGCCACTGGACGGACACCCGCCCGAACTGTCGCGTCTGGAACAGCGGCTTCACCTGCCCCCATGCGAACCGAACGAACTCGGGGTAGTTGGCCATCGTCGTCCGGAATATCCAGTTGACAATCGGTGCACGGAAGGTGAATTTGATATCATCGTACAACCCCTGTTTCCAGCCTGTGGCCTCGTGTTCGTACAGCTGTTTTGCAGTATCCATAGCGACAACAGGAGAGAAGTGTATAAAAAAGTGAGTCAGTTATGCACTCAAGCGAGACAGCCGATAGCCTGATATAACTTCCCGCTGAGCCCTCATATATGTACGAGACGGTAACCACTGACAGTGGCGGCCATCACGGAACGGTTACGCTCAACAGACCGGATGCGATGAACACGTTCACAACCCAGCTAGCCACCGAGTTAGACGAGGCGCTAACAGCGTGTGAAGAGGATGAATCAATCCGTGTCGTCAGCATTCGCGGCGCTGGAGACGCGTTTTCAGCGGGAATTGAACTGCGAGAACACGACGAACACGAGACACAGGACGAATATGAACAGTGGGTGACACAGATGGAATCGCCGTTTCTGACCATTGCAGAGATGGGAACACCAGTGATTGCAAGCGTCCATGGTCACGCGGTCGCAAACGGCCTCGGACTGATGGCTGCCTGTGATTTGGCAGTGCTTGCGGAAGGGACGAAACTCGGTGCGACTGCCCCGAAAGTTGGCCTGTTTTGTATGGGTCCAGCGGTCCCCCTGATGGATAGTCTCACCCAAAAACGGTGTCTTGAGCTGTTGCTGACCGGCGACCTCATTGATGCCGAAACGGCATACGAGTGGGGTCTTGCAAATAGACTCGTTCCGGAGGAAAATCTCGACGAAGCGACAGCAGCACTTGCCGACACGATTGCAACAAACAGCCCGACCGCGGTACAGATGGGGAAACAGGCCTACTACGAAACGGAGAACTTGCCGTATGCCGACGCGCTAGAGCACTCGAACGAGCGGTTCGGAGCACTCTGTGCAACGGCAGACGCCGAGGAAGGAATTGCTGCGTTTCTCTCCGGGCGGGAACCAAACTGGGAGTAAAGAAACGACAGTAGATTGATTATTGCTGTCGACTCGCTCGCAGAGAGCGCGACAGCAACAAATATATGTTTTCCCACAGAATCGAACATCGTATGGGAGTGAATTATCAGCAGGCGATAGAATCGTTCGAATGGGATATCCCGGAATCATACAGCGTTGTCTCGGAAGTCGAATCACATGCCGAGGAGTTCGGTGACCGCGTCGCCGTCCACTTTTTGAGTGGAGATGGTGGCCGCCAGGAACGGACCTATGCCGACATCCGGGATGACATGCACCGATTTGCAAATGGACTCGAAGAACTGGGCGTCTCCAAGGGAGACCGCGTCATGCATCTCCTCCCACGGCATCCAGAGATATTTGCTATCCAACTGGGCGCGCTCTCGACGGGCGCACTACTCGTTCCGTGTTCGTCGATGCTTCGCGCAAAGGATATCGAGTTCCGTGCAAA